>JALGVN010000279.1 GCA_025774645.1 bacterium | reverse complement strand
AATCTGGAGTTCACGGATGTCCGTATCGGCGATGGCCTCTACAGCGTCAACGTCACGAAGACGAGCACGAACGACCCGTGGGACACGACGTACGAGGTCGTCTCGGTCGGCGACATGCACGGGACCAAGAGGGAGCTTCACGCGACCATGATCGTCGATTCGTTCTCCAAGTTCCTCTTCTACGCGAACGAGACCAAGAAGGAACTCGTGGGAGAAGATCTGGAGGAGGATCCGGAGCAGGGGCAGCCCGACGAGGACCCGGACCTCTGGTACACCGACGAGGGAGAGACTCTGGAGCTCTACAACTCGGACGTGTTCTACGGGCGCACCCATCTGAACGACGTGCTCAAGGTCAGAGGTGACCCGTTCTTCGGTGGCAAAGTCACGACGTGGCCTGAACACACCGACATCAGACACGGGAGCATGCCCGTGTTCGCGAAGGGCCTCGAGACGGGCGCCGACTACATTCCGCTGCCGAACGAGAAGGAACTCAAGAAGACTATGGCCCAGCTCGCGAACTCGGGCGGCGTATGCGTCAAGAAGATCGCGAAGGGCATCAAGGATCTGAACGGCAAGAAGATCGATCACCGTACCTACGACGTGGTTCTCGGCAGGAACGGGGTGCTCGGAACGCTCAGCTACCGCGTCGGCGACCGCAACAAGCTGAACGAGGGCGACGAGAGTTCCGTCACGGCGTGGACCGACGTGAGCTTCTCCACCGTCGACAACGGCCTCATCTGGTTCTTGGACAAGATCAGGATCACCGGGACCGTGCGAGGCCACATCACCGTCGGCTCGGAGAAGGACATCTACATCGTGGGCGACGTTCTCTACGAGGACTCGACGCCCGGCCAGGGCCCGGACCCCGGCTGTTCGGACCTCCTCGGGCTCATCGCGAAGAAGGTCAAGATCTCGAAGACGGTCCCCAACGACGACGACGTCGAGCTCCATGCGGCGATCCTGTGCATGAAGGACGGCATGGAGGCCGAGAAGGTCAAGGACTCCGGAGACCGCGGCGACCTCATTATCTACGGAGCGGTCGCCGTCGGGAAGACCGGGAAGATCAACGAGCGCAAGAAGGGTGGCGAGTTCAAGGGCTACCACAGAAGGTACCATTTCGACCCGAGGCTCCTGACGATGGCGCCGCCGTTCTTCCCGAGGACTCGCGACGTGAGCATCACGCGCTGGCGCGAGACACCTGTGACCGAGAACTAGCTGCGCGGCGGAGCGACTCCGCCGGCTGCCGCGGCGGCGCAGAGGAACAGGCCGCGACCCAACATGGGGGTAGGAACACGATGAAGAACGAGGAGAACTGGGACGAGACCGGTCATCCTCAGGAGCAGTCGAGCCTCGCGCCGGACAAGCTGACGTTCGGCACGAAGCGTTTCGGCGAACTCCTGATCGAGGACGGCGCGATCACCGACGCCGATCTCACGGCGGCGCTCGAGCGTCAGCGCTCGACCGGCGAGAGGATCGGCGAAGCGCTCGTGAACTCGGGCGTGATCGACGAACCGAAGATCGTGCGTGCGCTCGCGCGCCAGCTCGACCTCGACGTGTTCGATCCCGCGACCGCGTACGACGCCGTTCCGGAAGACATCCTCCTGATCCCCGAGCGGATGGCGAAGAGGCACCACGTCTTCGCGTTCGCCAGGGACGGGAGCACCCTCTGCGTAGGGATGGTGGACCCGCTCGACCTCCTCGCTATCGACGACGTGAGGGTGGCGACGAAGTGCGAGCTCAGGATCGAGGTGGGGTGCAGGCAGGACATTGACGAGGCGATCTCGAAGGCGTACCAGAACGCGCAGGCGGGCCAGCACTTCGAGGACGCGATCGAGGGCGCCGAACTCGAGTTCAAGACGGCGGGCGCGGGGCTGGAGGAGCTCAACGAACAGGAACTCCGGAGCAAGGCGGGAGACGCTCCGATCGTCCGGCTGGTCGATCTGATCATGACGCAGGCGATCTCGGACGGCGCCTCAGACGTGCACATCGAGCCCCTCGAGGACAAGGTCGTCGTGAGGTTCCGGATCGACGGCGTGCTGTACGACACGCTGACGCCGCCGAAGCAGTTCCGCGACGCGATCATTGTGAGGGTCAAGATCCTCTCCGACATGGACGTCGCGGAGCGGAGAATCCCGCTCGACGGGCGCTTCACGGCGAGATTCGAGGGCGCGGAGGTTGACGTCCGTGTCTCGAGTCTCCCGACGATCTACGGTGAGAAGATAGCGCTCCGACTTCTTCGGAAGTCGGCCGCCGCGACGAGCATCGAGATGCTCGGGTTCGAGCCCGACACGCTCAAGAGGTTCAGGGCCGGTCTCAGGAAACCCTGGGGCATGGTCCTCGTGAGCGGTCCGACGGGCTCCGGTAAGTCGACCTCTCTCTACGCCGGGCTCTCCGAGCTCGACCGCGTGGGCAAGAACATCACGACTCTCGAGGATCCGGTCGAGTATCACCTCGGTCGGATGAACCAGGTGAACATCAACACGAAGGCCGGGATGACGTTCGGCGCGGGCCTCCGGGCTCTCATGAGGCAGGACCCCGACATCATCATGATCGGCGAGGTCCGCGACATGGAGACCGCCGAGCTCGCGATCCGCGCGGCGCTCACCGGACACCTCGTGCTCACGACGGTGCACGCGAACGACTCGGCCGCGACACTCACGCGTCTCATCGACATCGGCATCGAGCCGTACCTCGTCACGAGCGCCGTGCACCTCGTCATGGCGCAGCGGCTCGTGCGGAGGGTGTGCAGCGAGTGCAAGGAGCCCTACGAGCCCGATCCGGCGGCCCTCAGGGCTCTCGGGGAGGACAAGCTCAAGGGCGTGACGTTCTACCACGGCGTCGGGTGCAAGCAGTGCAAGGGCCGCGGGTACAAGGGCAGGGTGGGCCTCTACGAGCTTCTCGAGGTGACGCCCGAGCTCGCGGAGCTCGCGATCGCGAACGCGTCC
Organism: bacterium; assembly: GCA_025774645.1. Lineage (GTDB taxonomy): Bacteria > Joyebacterota > Joyebacteria > Joyebacterales > Joyebacteraceae > JALGVN01. The sequence continues at coordinate 263 of JALGVN010000279.1, read as the reverse complement.
GCGGAGCAGATCAGGTCGAGGGCGTTCGAGCTGGGGCTCGTGACACTCAAGGACAGCGCGATTCAGAAGGTGATCGACGGCGTCACAACCGTCGAAGAGGTATTGGCCATCGCCGCCGAGTCCGGCTAGCGGCTCGGAGGGGGACTTCAATTGGCGCGGTTCGAATACGTTGTGAAGAACACAGCAGGCAACCAGCGTTCGGACGTTGTCAGCGCCGACACGATGGACGCTGCGGTAGACGTCCTGCACGCGGACGGTCTCAT
>JALGVN010000278.1 GCA_025774645.1 bacterium | reverse complement strand
CAGCGGCCGGTACGACGGCGTGCAGTTCCACAGGGTCATGGAGGGGTTCATGGCCCAGACGGGCGACGTCGAGCACAAGAGCGGCACGGGAGGCCCCGGCTACACGATCCCCGCCGAGTTCAACGCCGACCTCCACCACACCGAGGGCGTGGTCTCCATGGCGCGTGCGTCCGATCCGGACTCGGCCGGAAGCCAGTTCTTCATCATGCTCGCGAGCGCCACGCACCTGGACGGCAGCTACGCGGCGTTCGGCGAGGTCGTCGAGGGCATGGAGATCATCCACGCGCTCAAGAAGGGCGACAAGGGCAACAACGGCGCGGTCGACGATCCGGACACGATCGTAACCGTGAGAGTCGAGACCGTACTGGTGGAGGCCGTTCCGGAGGAGTAGTCGTACTTCCCGGCGACCGCCTCGACGTCAAGTGGAGGTATCGGATTGAGGCACCTGAGAAACCAGGCGATCGGATTGGCGAGTGTCGCGGCCCTCGTCGTGGGGCTGGCGCTCCCGGCGGGGGGCGAGGACACGCATGCGACCGCGGAGGAGACGGTGGCTCAGATCGAGGAGCTGCGGTCGAGGCTCGAGGAGACGCCGGATTCCGTGGAGCTGTGGCTGGAGCTGGGGAACGTCTACTACGAGGGCAACCTGTTGGACGACGCTCTCAACGCGTACCTCGCGGCCGTGGAGCTCGATCCGAAGCACGCGGGGGCCCGCCTGAATCTGGGCTCGCTCTACGCGGACCGCGCGGACTTCGTGTCCGCGGTCGCGGAGCTCGAGAAGGCGAAGGAGCTCGACCCGCAGAATGCGATGGTCTACACGAACCTCGGCAGCACCTACTACGCGCAGATGAAGTACACCGACGCCGTGGAGATGTACAGGACGGCCCTCGAGATGGACCCGAACAACATCGAGGCGCACTTCAACATGGCGGTAGCGTTCGCGGACGCTCAGCTGTTCGACGAAGCGATCAGGGAGTGGCAGAAGGTCATCGAGATCGCTCCGGAGGCGCCGGCGTCGCAGGTGTGCCGAGAGAACATCCAGATGATCGAGGAGTTCAGGACGCAGTTCAAGTAGCCGGCTCGCCGGCGAAGGCACGGTAACGCGCACATGGGACGGGCAGCCGACGACCCTCCCGCGAGCAGGGAGAAGAGAGGGGCAGTATGTTGAGATCCAGATCGGGACCGGCGTGGATGCTGGCGACCGTGGTCGCGTTCGCCGCTGTGCTGGGCGGGTGCACGGGGACGATGCCCGAGGAAGAGGAACCGACGATAGCCATCGTCGGGATGGAGGACACGGGGGAACAGAGGGACATCGCGCCGGCCGAGAGGGCCGCGAACAGCGCCGCCGAGTTCCTTCAAGTCCGTGAGATCGGAAAGGCCATCGAGAGCTACGAGCGCGCCATCAGCCTCGACCCCAACTACGTCGAGCCCTACTACGGGCTCGGGCGCATCTATCTCGTGGAGACGCAGGAGTTCGACAAGTCGCTCACGATGTATCAGAAGGCGGTCGAACTCGCGCCTGACGATCCGTACTCCCACAGCTCGCTCGCGTACGCGTACTTCCTCACGGGCGACTACCAGACCTCCGTGGAAGCGTACGTCGACGCGGTCCAGCTCGACCCGGAGAACGGGGACGCGTATCTGAACCTTGGGTACGCCTACGAGAAGATGGAGATGGACCTCGCGGCCCTGGGCGCCTACCGCAGGGCACAGGAGCTGGCCCCAAGCGACTCGCGAGCGACCCAGTCGCTGGCGGGACTGTACTACCGGGCGGAGATGTACGACCAGGCGATCGCGTCGTACGAACGGGTGCGGGACTTCGGGAACGCAAGCACGTACTCACTCTCGACGCTCGGGTTTCTGTACATGAAGGTCGGGGGGTTCGATGATGCTGAGACTCTCTTCCTCACCGTCCTCCAGCAGAGCCCGGACGACATCAGTGCGCGGGCGAACCTGGCGACCGTCTACCGGAAGCAGGGCCGCTTCCAGGAGGCGATCAGCCAGCTCGAAGCGCTCGTCGCCAGCCAGCCGAACAACCCGGACTACGTCGCGGCGCTCGCGGACGCGTACAACGACATGGGACGCTACGACTCCGCGATCAACTCGGTGCGGCAGCTTCTCCAGATCTCGCCCGGAGACGGCGGGGCGTACGTGACCTGGGCGAAGTCGCTCGAGCGCCACGGCAACGCACTCGAGAAGCAGAGCCAGTTCGACGCCGCGATGGACAAGTACCGCGAGGCGATCTCCAAGCTCCAGCTGGCGACGAACGACGCCCGGTGGCGGTCGCACGCCAACAGGGAGATCGAGCGGCAGGAGCAGCTGATCGTGATCGCGGAGCAGAGGAAGCTCCGCGGAATCTGGAACGAAGGCGAGTAGCGCTGCCCGACCGTCCTCGGCGGCCCGGCCAGCCGGACCGCCGACGGGGAAGCGGGCGAAAGGACCATCCGACGGGCGGCCGGCCATCTTCGAACGAGGGCCGGCCGCGCGCTGACGGGGTGCCACGATCATGGCGGCGTCCGACGACCGCACCACCTACATGGATCACAACGCCACGACGCCGACCGACCCGCGCGCGGTCGAGGCGATGCTGCCGTTCTTCAGCGAGCAGTACGGCAACCCGTCGAGTCCGTACGCGCTGGCGCAGGAGACGCGGCGAGCGGTTGAGTGGGCCCGCGGCACGGTGGCGGAGGCGCTGAACTGCGACCCCGCCGAGGTCGTCTTCACGAGCGGCGGCTCGGAGTCCGACAACATCGCGATCAAGGGCGTCGCTCTCTCCAAGCTCGAGGGACGCGGCCACATCATCACGAGCAGGATCGAGCACCACGCGGTGCTCTACACGTGCGAGTACCTCCGCGACAAGCTGGGGTTCGACGTCACCTTCCTGCCGGTGAGCGCAGCGGGCATCGTCGATCCGGACGACGTCGCGCGCTCCGTGAGGAACGACACGATCCTGATCTCGATCATGTACGCCAACAACGAGGTCGGCACGATCCAGCCGCTCGAGGAGATCGGCCGGATCGCGCGGGCACGGGATGTCCCGTTCCACACGGACGCGGTGCAGGCCATCGGGAAGATCCCGGTCGACGTCGAGGCGCTCGGCGCGACCTTCCTGGCGGCGTCCGCGCACAAGTTCTACGGACCGAAGGGAGTCGGGGTCCTCTACGTCAGGAAGGGGGCGCAGTTCCATCCGCTCTCGCACGGAGGGAACCACGAG
>JALGVN010000277.1 GCA_025774645.1 bacterium | reverse complement strand
GACGTCGAAGAGCACACTCGTCTCGCCTCGGAGGGGATTGGGATAAGGCGAGTAGAGGGTCGCGACGAGGTGGCCTCCTGTCGTCGCGCTGGCTAACGATGTACTGACTGGCTCCTCGTGTCCGTCTCCGAGGACGGCTCTGAGTTCGTACCAGAAGGTGGTTCCCGGCCAGGCGGGCGTGTCCTCGAACTCGCCCGGCGACGTGGGCGCAGCGGGCGTCGCGTTCAGGAGGGCGAACGGTCCGTCGGGTGACGTTCCGCGGTACACGTTGAACCCCTCGATCCCGGCGAGGGACGCCACCGTCCACCGGAGCACGACCGTCTCGTCCTGGCTGAGCACGGCGTAGAAGGAGCCCTCGACCGGGCTCACGTTGGTGACACTCAGGAGGAGTTCGTCCTGCCACTCGCCTTCCAGGTAGAGCTCGAGGGTCCCCGAGTAGGATGAACTCGAGAGCTCATCCGGCATCTCGATCATGAGGACGAAGTCGACGATCTCCCCGAAGGGAATCGCGGCCGTAGGTGGTTCGACCGACACGTAGTCATGAGGGATGTAGTCGCCGCCGTCGCCCTCGAGATCGCTTGCGGCGAACTCGATCCCCTCGTCGACACCGGCGTTCCCGGTGTTCGCTACCCCGAAGGAGGTCTGGAGCAGGTCGCCCGGGCCCCCGAAGAGCTCCACCTCGTCCTCGGTGAAGGCCACCCCGGGGAGCTCGGCGACGATCACCCTCAGGATGAAGCTGTCGGACAGCGCACCACCGGCCGCGGTGACCGTCACAGTCGTCTCGTACGTGCCCGCGGGAATCGCCGGGTCGGTCCAGCTCACCGCGACCTGCCCGACCTCCGAGTCATTCCACTGAATCGTCGACTCGATGGTCACCTCAGCAGCTAGGCCGTCGGGGAGTCCCACGACACCGAGCACCGTGACGTCCGTCAGAGACGAGTTCCCCACGTTCACAACCTCGAACATGCCCGTGTCGACACCGCCAGGCTCAGGCGCGAGCCACATCACGTTGCCGATGACGTTGTAGGCATTGTCGCTGACGACGAGCGCCGGGACCGCGTTGACCGTGACCGACAGCGCAAGCTCGTCGAAGAGCAGCTCTCCGTCCGCGAGGAGGGAAACGACGCCTTCGAACGTGTCGGCCCTCATGTCTGCTGGCACGAACACGCAGATCTCGACGTCGTCGGATTGGCCCTGGGGAATCGCCAGGCTCGCGGGATCGAAGCTCACGGCGGGGGCCGGAAGGACCTGGCCGTAGGCAGCTCCAATCAGGTTGGAGGCCTCGAAGTGGACGTCGGTGGCGTCGACGTCACCGACGTTCAGGATCGTGGCGAAGCCACAGACCGTCTCCCACGGGTCTGTGCTCAGCTCCAGCTCATCCTCGCCGAACTGCAGATCGAGATCGCGTGAGGCTGCCATCGCATCGTGTGCGTTGAAGCTCGGGGCAAGCAGCAGGGCGAAGAAGACGACCGCGACCGTGGTCCGGCGGACAAGACATCCCCCGCTTCCGCGGCGGTGCGCCGTGCGTGCCTCGTGTCTCAGGATGTTCATGGGGCTGTCCTCCCTGACTGGGCGCCGGGGTCGCGCGTGATTGCCGCGCTGCTCGACACAGCGTTTCTCGTCAGCGGATCAGTGCGATCCGTTGGGTGGCGATCTCTCCTGCCGTCTCGAGCCGGGCGAAATAGATGCCGCTCGACACGCTCCTGCCGCGTCGGTCGGTTCCGTCCCAGGTCACGGAGTAGCGACCGGGCTGCAGAAGTCCGTCCACGACGACCTTCACCAGTTCGCCACGCACGTTGTAGACAGCAACGCAGGCCGGGCCCACGCTGTTCGGGATCTCCAGATCGAGTCTGGTGGCGCCGCGGGCTGGATTCGGGTGAGGAGGCGACAGCCTGAGAGCCAGGGTCCCCGGGGTCGTCACGCTTGCGGCCGCCCCGGTCAGGACGTCCTCGGACCCGTCTGCGAGGACGACCCGGAGCTCGTACCAGAATGTGGTTCCCGGCCAGGCGCTCGTGTCCTCGAACTCGCCCGGCGACGTGGGCGCAACGGGCGTCGCGTTCAGGAGGACGAACGGTCCGTCCGGCGAGCTGCCGCGGTAGACGTTGATCCCGGTGAACTGCACGACGGAGGGGATGACCCAGCGGAGGATCACCGTCTCCGCCGGGGTCAGGTCCGCGTAGAAGGAGCCCTCCACGGGGGTCTCGTCGGGCGAGTACTTGACGGTGGCGTAGTCGAACTCGGTTCCCTCGCCGAGGCTCAGGCCCGTGACGTACACGTTCCCATCCACTCCCGCCGCGATCTCGAACGGCCAGTCTGTGCCGCCCGCCGGTCCGTCGTAGGTCTCCACCCATTCCTCGTTGCCGTCGGAGTCGTACGCGACCGTCACGTAGTCGCAATCGCTCTGCATCGTGACGTACGCCGTGCTGCCCTCGGCGACCAGCCTGCACATGCGCCAGCCGTCCAGTCCGCACTCGAAGCTGGGGCCCTCGTAACCGACGGCCCATTCCTCGTTGCCGTCGGGATCGTACTTCACCGTCACGTACTCGAACTCCGCCTCCGCGACCACGGTCGCAACGCCGCACACGTAGACGTTCCCGTCGTCGTCCAGGTCGATGGCGATGGCGAGGTCCATGTCGCTGCCTGACCCGTCGTAGCTCGCCGTCCAGAGCTCGCCTCCGTCGGGATCGTACTTGATCGTCAGGAAGTCCGTCTGCGCGTAGGTCGGTCCGCTTGCTCCTGCCAGATAGACGTTCCCGTCGCCGTCGACCGCGAGGGCGACCACGTCCAGGTCGTGGTCGTACTCGATGCCCTCATGCCACTCGACCCACTCCTCGTTGCCGTCCGGATCGTACTTGATCGTGGCGTAATCGAAGCTCGCGCCGACCGTTTGCCGGCTGAAGCCGGTGACGTACACATTGCCGGCGACGTCGACCGCGATGCTCTGTGCGACTTCGCTCACGTCCGCCGGCCCGTCGAATCTCGCCACCCACTCTTCGTTCCCGTCGGTGTCGAGCTTGACCGTGGCGTAGTCGTAGTGGCCGCCGCCGGGCTCGCCCTGGCTGGTCCCGATCATGTAGACGTTCCCGTCCGCGTCTACGGCGAAGCCGCGCAGCTCTTCCCAGCCGTCTGTGACGTAGTTGTACCGATGCGTCCACTGCTCAACACCGCCCGCGTCGTACTTGATGCAGTAGAAGTCGTAGTCGTCCGGCCAGCT
>JALGVN010000276.1 GCA_025774645.1 bacterium | reverse complement strand
GCCACGCTCAGGCTCTGCACGATTCTGCTCTTCGCTGAAGGCTACCGGGCTGAGAGAAACCTCCAGCACTACCGCACCATTCAGGCGCTCGGCCTCATCCTTGGGCCCGAGACGAATGCGGATGTCGAGTATCTGGAGGTCTGTCGCAAGAAGCGGAACATCATCGAGTACGATGCCGCAGGCAGTGTGACCGGCAAGGACGCGGCGGAGTTGCGGGAGTTCGCGGGGGAGCTGCAGGAGCGCGTGCTGGGGTGGCTGCGGGATCGCCGTCCCGCGTTGCTGGACTCCTGAGAGATCCAGCCGAATCGAGCGTCCTGGCTCATGATCGACCACAGCAAAGAGCCCGGACCATATGGCCCGGGCTCTCTTGATCTGGTAGCGGGGGCAGGATTCGAACCTGCGACCTTGGGGTTATGAGCCCAACGAGCTACCGGACTGCTCCACCCCGCGTCATGTACTTCGAAACATATATAGCATCCGGGCTCGCAAGAGTCAAGCCCATTCCCTCATGCTACGATTCCGGCTCGCCCAGGGCCTTCACGAGGTCCTTCTCTCTGAGCTCCGGCTCACCGAGCATGCCCGTCGCGCGGAACGCGAGCCACCCCTTCCTTCCGTCCGAACCCTCCTCGATCCAGAGGTTCACGCGGTAGCTCGGCCAGTACGTCCGGATGGCGAGTCCGACCATGAACGCGATGACCGAGAGGTAGAGGAGCGGTACGCCCGGATCGTGGCGGTACGTGAGCACGCTTCCCTCGTACGGGTTCTCGAGCGTGAGCGTGTAGCCCTCGTACCCTTTGACCTCGAGCGGCACCTCAGCAGAGAGATCCCCGAGTTCGATCTTCTCGGGCGGCGGGGGAGGAGGCTCTTCCTCCATGTCGGCGAGCTCCTCGTCGACACTTGCTTCCTCAGCGTGCTCGTCGCCCTCACCGTGCTCGGCTTCGGCGCCGGAGTCTTCACCTTCGCCTTGCGCCATCTCTTCTGCGACGCCCTCATCAGCGGCCACCGCGTCGGCCTCCGGCTCCTCCGCCGGCGGTTCCCACTTGAGCGACGTGTGGGGGACGACCGGCTCGGTCTTATGGTACTTCTGGTAGAGCGTGCCGACCCTGAGCGTCCCGGGGAAGAACGTCCCGCCGATCGACTCGAGCGTGAACGGCTCGTACGCGCTCGCGCTCACGCGTTCGACCTCAAGAGTGTCCTTCATGACGACGACATCGAACGTCTGTTCGTACGCCATCTGGTAGAACGTGAGCCCCGACGCGCGCAGTGGGCGGTTCACCTCGACGAGAACGTCACGCGTGCGGCCGTTGTCGTCCTCGACGGTGAGGTCGCTGAACCAGTCACGCGGGTAGTACTTCTCCTCGTAGAGCTCCCACTCCGTGATGAACTCGTTGAGGGTGAGCGTGACGTAGCGGTCGGCCCACGCGGTCGTGTCCGCCTTTGCGAGGCCGAGCCGTTGGGCGCCTGTCCCTGCCTGCACGGTCGCGACCTGCTCCGGCTCTCCTGGGTAGAGCGTGACGTCTCCCTCGAACGCGAAGAGCGCCGACACGATGAACCCGAGGATCGCGACGGCCATCGCGACGTGGTAGAGGAGACTCACTCCCTCGGGCCACGGACCGCGTCTCGCCGTGACCACGTTCCCCGCCGTGCTCAGGATCTTGTAGCCGCGCGCCTCAAGCACACTCACCGCCTTCACCGACGGCGACATGCCGTGCCCGCCTTCGAGCGTGATCTTCTTGGCGTAGGCGGGTGGACGCCCGCCCGTGAGACCTGCGCGCGACCTGTTGAACCACCGGACGAGGCTGCAGACCACGAGGTTCAGGAGCAGGATGATTCCCAGCGTGAGGAAGAACTTCGAGTGGAAGAGGTTCAGGACCCCCAACCTGGCGATCGCCTCGTACTTCGCTTCGCCCCACGACGAGATGTACATCTCGGGGTCGTAGCCCTGGGGGAAGATCGACCCGATGATCATCGACACGAACATGACGATGAGGAGCCACAGAGTGAGTCGGAGCCGCGACAGCTCCCGCCAGATCCAGCGGAAGGGGGCAGTCCAACTCGAGTGGCTTCTTGCTGCTCGCTCGGTCATGCTGCCTCCCTTATCCGTAGAGGTGCAGGCTCGGAACGCCGAACAGCTTCGCGAGCCAGGACACACCTATGAACGTCGTCACCATGCACAGGAACGCGAGGATCATGATCACCGAGGACGGCGCGCCGCGCCACTTCGGCCTCACCCGCGCGTGAAGATACAGCGCGAACGCGAACCACGTGATCAGCGACCACGTTTCCTTCGGGTCCCACTGCCAGTAGACGCCCCACGCCTCGTTCGCCCAGGCGGCTCCCGACATGACCCCGAACGTGAGCATCGGAAACCCGAAGAGCACGAGCTGGTGCACCGAGCGGTGGAACCTCGAGATGTTCTCCCGCGTGAGCCCGTAGTCCTTTTTCACGCCGAGCTTCCACAGGAGGAGCTGGAGGAGGTAGGAGATCTCGACCCCGAACGCGACCACGAAGACCGCGTACGACGCGAACGCGATCGCGACGTGCCAGAAGAACCAGCTGCTCTGGAGTGCGGGGAAGAGGGGCTTGATCTCGGGGCTCTGACCGAGAAGAGCGTAGAGGACGGCACCCCCCGCGATCAGAGAGACGTAGAACCCCGGGAGCTTCACATGCCTCCGCCACTCGATGACGAGGTACGCCACGACCACCGACCACGCGAACCAGGCGAGGCTCTCGTAGAGGCTCTGGAACGGTGGGGCACCCTTCAGGACGGTCCTGAGGACGATCACGACCGTCTGGAGGACCGCCGCCGCGAGGAGCGCGATGGTCGCTCCCTGCCGGAAGAGCCGGTGCCGGGGGGCGAAGAACTGCACCACGTAGAAGACGAACGCGACCCCGTACGCGTAGAACGCCGTCCAGAGAACGGTGCGTTCCGCGGCGAAGAGCGAAGCGTCTCGCGCAAAGAGAACCTGTGGATCCACGGCGTCTCCTTGGTCCGAGGTGATGGAGTGGCTGCGTGAGTGACGGCAGCGGCGCGCGGCTGAAGCCCCGGCGCCGGCGGGCTAGTCCTCTTCCGTCTCGGTCTCCTCGCTCGGGAGACGGTAGACGGTCTCTCCATCGCGGATCATCCCGTAGTCCTCACGGGCGACCCGCTCGATGGTCGCGGGGTCGTTCTCGAGGTCGTCGCGGTAGGTGGCCGTCTCGTCCCTGACCTCTTCGAGATCGCCGAG
>JALGVN010000275.1 GCA_025774645.1 bacterium | reverse complement strand
TCACCCTTCTGGCAAGCGGCAACCCGGAGAGCTTTCACACCAAAGACCATGACGCGCAACGCGCGGGACAGCGTAGTTCCGGCGACGGAGCGCGGTAGTGCAACCGCACGGTCACCCGTGGCGGCGACCGCCACACGTACGGAGCATCACTGGGGGCCGCAGTCGCACCACTCGACCACTCCACCGTTCGTGTTGACGACGTCACATCCGGGGAGCACTTCGATGCACTCGGTCGCGCCCTCGAACCCGCCATCCCAGAAGTTCCGTCTCGCGAAGATCCAAGTCGGCGTGCGGTTCACGAAGTCGGCGACTGAGTTCCCGAGGATCGTGTTCCCGCCCTCGCTCCCTCGCGCGCCTTCGCCGAAATCGGGGTTCGTTTCGACGTCCTCTTCCCACGTGTCGACGCCGTATCCGTTCCCCGTTATCTCGCAGTGCTCCACAAGTGGATCCGAAGAGAACTTGAGGTACATCCCGGTGTGCCAGCCGCTGATCTCACAGCCGCGGACGGTGGCTCGGCTGCCGTACTCAGCGCTGCTTCCGATGAGCTCGAACCCGCGCCCGGTGCCGGGCGCCTGCGTGTTGACCAGAACGCAGTCCTCGATCACGACTGTGCTGAGGGTGCTGAGGTCACCGTAGGATCTGATCGCGGAGTCGTCGAAGACGTCGTTGATGACGATGCTGCGGATGAGGCCGCCGAAGCCCGAGAGGATTCCGATGTTGCAGCCGCCGGGGTTCCTGATGGTCAGATCGGAGACGGTTGCTCCATCCAGCATGATGAAGCAGGCGCCGTCGTTGGATCCCACGACGATGCATGAGTCGCGGTGCGATCCGCGAAGCCAGATGCCCTCGAAGATGTTGTGGGGCGGTTGTTCGCCGAGCGCCTCGTCGTAGGTTCCGGGGAGCACGTGCACCGTGTCCTCCGCCGCGGCGGCGGCGAGCGCGGCCGTGATCGTCTTGAACGGCGACGTCCAGCGGCCGTCCCCTCTTCCGTCACTCCCCTCCGCGGCGTCGACGTAGCGCGTGTCGAAGAGGACGGTGAGCGTGTCTATGGCGGCGACCGCCGAGTCGCTCGCGAGCCTCGCCTCGACGACCACAGTCTCACCGACAGGCGCGTCGAAGGGGGCGGTGAACGTCGCGGGATTTGTCTGAGTGATGACGCCGGTCGTGTCAGAACCGCCCAGCACGCCGTCGACGTACCAATCCACCACGAACCGCCTCGAGTCGGCTCCGACGGCCGTAAGAAGCGCCTCACGGGTCACCTGGACCCTCTCTCCCGACGTCTCGATGGTCAGTCCGGTCGGCTCCGAGGGTCCGCACGTCGGGCAATCGTCGGAAGAAGAACAGCCCTGGAGCATCAGAGCCGCCCCGAGCAGCACCACGGTCCCCGTCATGAGGTTCCTGGCACACGTCTTCACGGTCCACCTCCGTTGGCGGCGGTCTGTGGTTCGTCTTCGCCTCGGCAGGTTCTGACTCGGCAGCACCACGCGACGGCTAGTCGGGGTGTGTCTTCGAGAACGGCTTACCCGCTCTCGCCCAGTGCGACTTCGGCACCTCGCGCAGGATAATCGTCACGGACTCCGGCGGAGCGCCCGAAGCTCTGACGATCGCGTCGGTCACCTCCGCGATGATCTTCTCCTTCATCTCGTCCGTCCTGCCCGGCCACAGTGAGATCTCGACGAGCGGCACAGGTTACCCCCTGTCTCGGGCCGTCGGCCCTCGAGTGCCTCTACTGGTTAAGATGCGAGTAGCTTACGTGCGGTCTCGAGCGCCGGCGCCATGGCGCGGCGCGACTCCTCTCCGGGCTCGACGAGCGGAAGCCTCAGCTCCCCGCTCGCGATGAGGCCGAGTTCGGCCATCGCGTACTTGACCGGCCCGGGGTTCGTCTCGACGAAGAGCGCCTTCATGATCGGGCGGAGCTTCTGGTGGAGCCTCCGCGCGGCGACGGGATCGTCGGCGTGGGCCGCCACCATCCGGGCGATCTCTCCCGGAAGGACGTTCGCGAGGACTGAGACGACTCCCCTCGCCCCGACGGCCATCATCGGGAGCGTCAGCGGGTCGTCGCCCGAGAGCACCGTGATGTCGCAGAGCCCCAGGATGGCCGTCACCTGGTCGACCGACCCCGCCGCCTCCTTGATTGCGACGATGTTCGGGATCTCGAAGAGGCGCGCCACGGTCTCGGGGAGCATGTTCACCCCGGTACGCGACGGCACGTTGTAGAGCATGATCGGGATGTCGACCGCCTCGGCCACGGTCCTGTAGTGGAGGTACTGTCCCTCGGGCGTCGGCTTGTTGTAGTACGGCGTGATGACGAGCGCGCCCGCGGCGCCCGCGTCGTCGGCCGCCTTCGTGAGGCGCACGGTCTCGGCCGTCGAGTTCGAGCCCGTCCCGGGGATCACGGGCATCGCCTCCCCCACCTCCTCGAGACAGATGTCGAGGATCCGCATCCTCTCGTCGAACGTGAGCGTCGCGGCCTCGCCGGTGCAGCCGGCCGGCACGACGCCCGACGTCCCGGAATCGCGGTGGATTCTGAGGAGCTTCCTCAGCGACGCTTCGTCTACCGCGCCGTCTTTCATCGGAGTGACGGTGGCGACGAACGATCCTTCGAACATGGGGCCTCCTCGTGGCCGCGTCCGACTAGTCTTCCGACTGTTCGAGCGTTCCCTCGTAGACGATCTTCGCCTCTCCGGTGAGAGAGACATCGCAGAATCCGTGCTCACTCATGAAGAAGCCGATCTCGAGCGTCGAGCCGCCTTTCGTCCGGACGATGACCGGCGGCTTCGCTTTCCCGAGGGCGGCCATCGTGAGGGCGGCGGCGACGGCGCCGGTCCCGCACGCGTAGGTCTCGTCCTCGACGCCGCGTTCGTAGGTCCGGATCTCGATCGTGTGCTCGTCGAGTACACGGACGAAGTCGGCGTTCGCTCCCTCCGGCATGAAGTCCCTGTGGTGACGGATCGCCTGTCCGACGTCGACCACGGGGAAGTCGTCCAGGTCGGCGACCTCCTGCACGACGTGAGGAACGCCGGTGTTGATCCTGTGGACGGGAACCTGTTCACCCTTGAGCTTGATCTCGACGTTGAGCATCAGCGCCCGAGGGTCGGCCATCATGAGCCTGACGGACTCGTCGCCGACGATCTCAGCGTCGTGGAGCCCGGAGCGGCTCTCGAAGGTCATCTTCCGCTCCGCGATGCCGAGACCGTTGGCGAACATAGCGACGCACCTGCCCCCGTTTCC
>JALGVN010000274.1 GCA_025774645.1 bacterium | reverse complement strand
GAGAACGACCGAGGAGTGGATGTTCTCACTCAAGATCCTCAGATGACGGTTCCGTCGGTTCCATCGTCGAGACGCGGCGGATGCGACCGCGCTCCTTACCTTTTTCACCGGCGCGAGCGATGAACTTCCCTGTCAGGCTGCTCACGACCATTCTCCCGGTTGTCGCGTTCCTGATCTGTCTGATCCTCCTCGACAGTTTCAAGCTGCTACGTCCGGTCGCAATCCTGCGGGCGATGCTCGTCGGCGTGGCGGTCGCGTTCGCCAGTCTGTTCGTGAACCTCCGCCTCCTGGATGTCCTGCCGGCGGACCTCGCGACCTACTCGCGATACGTCGGCCCGGCCGTCGAGGAGATTCTCAAGGCGGCCTTCCTTGTCTACCTCGTGAGGTCGAAGCGCGTCGGGTTCGCGGTCGAGGCGGCGATCTACGGGTTCGCAATTGGCGCGGGGTTCGCGATCGTCGAGAACATCCTCTGCCTGAACGCCGGCCCGCTGAGTCTCTTCGCCTGCGTCCTGCGGGGGTTCGGGACTGCCGTCATGCACGGTGGAGCGACTGCACTCTTCGGCATCGTCGCTCTGAACCTCTCGGAACGGTACGTGTCGACGGGTCCCCGGGTCCTCCTCCCAGCGCTCGGCATCGCCTATGTCGTGCACTCGCTCTTCAACCACCTCCTCGTCTCCCCCGCCCTGACGGTCGTGGGACTCATCGTCGTCCTGCCGTTGGTGTTCCTGGTCGCGTTCCGCCAGAGCGAGCGGGTGCTCCGAAACTGGCTCGGCACCGGCTTCGACACCGACGCCGACCTCGTGGAGATGATCTCGACCGGTCGAGTCTCCGACTCGCAGATCGGACGGTACTTCGCAACGCTCAAGGAGCGGTTCCCGCCGGAGGTGCTCGCGGACATGCTGTGCCTCCTCCGGATCCACGCGGAGCTCTCGGTGAGGGCGAAGGGAATACTGCTCATGAGGGAGGCAGGGTTCGACGCTCCGACCGATCCCGAAATCAAGGAGAGACTGGAGGAACTCCAGTTCCTCGAGAAGAGTGTCGGCAAGACGGGGATGCTCGCGATGGCGCCGCTCCTCCGGTGGCGGACGCGAGATCTCTGGCAGATCTACATGCTGAAGGGGAGCTGAGGCCGCCGTCGGAACTGGCGAGCTTGCCCCCTGGGGGCGTCGCTCGGTCAGGTCCCTACGCCGGCGGCGGAATCTCCCGGACCACTCGCCTGTGGTTGTAGACCGCCACGCCGACGATGAGCGCGGTGCCCACCAGGGCCAGCCGATCGGGCAGCTCCCCCCAAATTACGAGTCCGATGAGAAGCGCGAAGAGCACGTGAGCGTAGTTGTAGATCGATATCTTCGTGACGGGCGCCTGGTGGTAGGCGAACGTGAGGCAGAGCTGCCCGACGGTCGCGAGCACGCCCGTCGCCAGGAGTGCGAGGAGGTCGCCTCTCGACACTGGCACGAAGTTCACGATCACCGGCGGGATCATCACGACCGTGGAGACGAGCGCGAAGTAGAAAACGATCTTGTACGGCGCTTCCTTCCCGCGGAGGTAGCGGACCACGGTATACGCGCTTGCCGAAGCGAGCGCGGAGAAGAGGCCGCCCAGAGCAGGAAGAGCGCTGAAGTCGAGCTGCGGCTTGATGACGAGGACCGCGCCGATGAAGGCGACCGCGAGCGCCGGAACGACGTAGCGGGACAGCCTCTCCTTCAGGAAGAGCGGCGCGAGGAGGATCACGAAGAACGGCGAGAGCTTGTTCAGGATCGTCGCGTCCGCGAGCGTGAGGTTCGCGATCGCGTAGAAGTAGAGCGTCATCGCCATCGTGCCGAAGATCCCGCGCAGGATGAGGAGCCGCGTCTGCGCGTCCCAATGGAAGGGGTTCTCTCGGCTCCTGAAGGCGATGGCCCCGGTGATCGCGAGCGAGACGATGCTGCGAAGGAAGACCTTCTCGTAGACGGGCACTCCGTCCGTGAGGCGGACGATCATCCCGACGAACGAGAAGCAGACTCCCGAGAGGAGGATCAGGAGGATGGCCCGCGTCGGGTGGTCGCCCGTGACAGGCCAGTGACCGACGCGCGTCTGTCTCGGTCCGGATGTAGTCGGGGTGGTGCCGGGCTGGCGCAAGACGTGGGTTCCTCGGGTTCGGCCGCTGCGGGTTCGACGTGCGCACGTTCGAAGACGCGGATTCAGCGACCGGCGGTCCTGCGCGAGGGCGCGTCCAGGAACTCGGGCCTCCGCGCCGGTCTGGGCCTGCCGCTTCCGTAGAGGAGCTTGTCAGCCCGGACCATGAGCGACTGATGCGGTCCGGGAATGCCGGCGAGGTACGACATCGCCCGATGGAACCGGGTCGGCGGCTTCGTCCACGGACAGGTCGCCAGACAGAGGCTGCAGTCCGAGCCCACCTTGTTCCAGTACTTGTAGCAGCTCTCGGCGTCCATCTGCCACTTCATAATCCCGTTGAACTCGATTTTCTCCCCCATCGGGATCGCGCCGGACGGACAGTTCTCCGCGCAGATCTTGCACCGCTCGCAGAACGACTGGACGCCGATGTCGAGCGGCGGGTCGTGCTCGAGCGGAAGGTCGGTCGTGACCACGCCGAGCCTGAGACCGAGTCCCATCTCCCTCGTCAGGAGGAAGCCCGCTCTCGAGAGCTCGCCCAGCCCGCAGTCGACGGCGACAGGGACGTTCAGGACGCGGTAGTTGAAGAGGTGGTGTGCGCGCGCCGAGTACCCGAGGAGGCGGATGTAGCGCGCGAGCTGAATCGAGACCCACGCGCCGATACTGTAGCCGCGGACGGTGGCGAGGAGCACCGGGAAGTCCGGAGCGCTCTGGATGAGGTCGTGGTCCATCCGGAACCCCATCGCGACGGCGTCGGTGTGATGGCGGAGGTCGACGGGCGTCCCCCACGGCTGGAACCCTCCCCGATTCCCGAACGAGCGGCCGACGTGACTGTGAACCCACTCCTGGCTGAGGGGACCAGTCCCGACCAGGTCCGCCCCGAGGATCTTCGCGAACTCCTTCACCTTGAGAGCGGCGCGTTCCGGCCGAATCTTCGCCCGCACGGCCGCCGACTTCCCGTCGACCGCCTCCTCCGAGGCTATCCCACGGACCGACTCGACGACGGAGAGGTACATCGCCGCGTCGTTCCCGCCGGACCACGCGAGCCCCGGGAGACGGCTGATCTCCTCGTCGATCGGAAGGTGGTTCGGGTGCGCCCGATAGTACGACTCGTACTCC
>JALGVN010000055.1 GCA_025774645.1 bacterium | reverse complement strand
CGCCGCGTGGGATCGAGAACGTCATCCGGTGCGAGAGCGACTTCGCCGTGGCTATCGTCAGGACGGCCGTCTTCAGTGCCGGGGACGTGCCGAACGTCGCCGCCATCCAGGACCAGTACGCGGCCGTCCCCCTGAGCACGTTCGCCGGGACGGAAGCGCCGCCGGCCGCGGATCCGCCCCGGCTTCTGCCGTACAGCCAGGAGCAGGTCCGCTCCGCAGGCTTCGTGGCCTACGTCAATGCGATCCTGCCTTATCTCCATCCGCATCCGAGCGATACCGAGTTGTGGGAGCGGTTCGCCGCGATCGGGATCGGGAGCGACTCCACGTTCGACGTCGAGGCCCTCGCCCCGGAGATCCGGGCGGCGATGGACGCCGGCGTGGCCGCCGCTCTCGAGAAGATCGAGATCGAGGGCGGGAACCTCGGACGCCAGGAGAACGGCTGGGTACTCACCGAGGACTCCTTCGGGACCCGCGAGGCCATGCAGGGCCGCTACCTGCGCCGGGCGGCAGCCGCGTTCTTCGGCCTCTGGGGCAACGATCTCGAAGAGGCCTACTACCCGTCGGCCTCCGTGGACGCGGACGGAGACGTCCTGGACGCCTCCAAGCACGATTACGTCGTGCGCTTCGCGTCGAACGAGCTGCCGCCGGTCAGGAGTTTCTGGTCCCTCTCCATGTACAACCTCCCGCAGCAGCACTTCATCCACAACCCCATCGATCGGTACACGCTCGGCGATCGCACCGAGGGCGTGATCTACGGCGAGGACGGCTCTCTCACGGTCTATCTCCAACATGAGTCACCCGGCAAGGAGAAGGAGTCCAACTGGTTGCCTGCGCCTGACGGCCCGTTCTCCCTGCAGATGCGCTGCTACTGGCCTGAACCCGAGGCACTCGACCCTCTCTACGTGCCGCCGGCGGTCGAGAACGCGGACTAGCGTGACGCACCGGAGTGCGGTCGGACGGAGATCAGCGGGCCTGTGCTTCTCAGTCGAGGGAGGATCTCATGAGAGGAAGACACACCGCTCAGCGTGAACGACCCGTTGGACGGGGGAAGACGACCGCACGAATCGCGGTGTGTCTTGCTGCCCTCGTGCTCATGGCGCTTGCCGCCCCGGCAGTCGCCCAGGACCCGCTCGAGCTCGACCCCGAGCCGGTCAGGCCCGGCTGGGAGGAGTGGGGGCTCGCCATCACCCCGTATGCGTTCTTCGCAGCGCAGAGCACGGACGTCGGCGGGACGGAAATCCGCTCGTCGTTCAACGATCTGGCCTCGATCACGAACTTCGGATTCCAATCGCGGCTGTACGCGCGATGGCGATGGCTCAGCTTCACCGCGGACTGGACCTACGCCGATCTGCAGAGCGATCAACGGAGCGGGCTCACGTCGGTCGACCTTCACATCAAGCAGAACATCCTGGACATGAAGCTCGGCGGCAAGGTCTACGACACCCGCACGACGGCGCAGGACGGCGGGATGGGGCTCTGGGTCGGAGCAGGAGCTCGCTACTGGGACAACGACGTGGACTACACGATCACGATCGATCCGATCCTGCCCAACGGCGATCCGACCGTGATCGACGGGAAGACCGAGCAGACCTGGTGGGACCCGGTCATCGGCGTCAACATGCACTTCCCCGTGACGCCTTCGGTGGGGTTCATCGTCCGCACCACAGGCGGCGGTTTCGGGATCGGCGACGCGTCCGACTACATGTGGGACGCGGAGTTCGCCGCGCTCTTCCGTCTGTCCAAGCGACTGATGCTGAGCGCAGGCTACAGGCAGTTCAAGTACAAGCGAACCGACGGGAGCGGCGATGACAAGGTCGTGCAGACGACCAGCGTGGTCGGACCGGCGATCGGGTTGAGCATCGGGATCTTCTAGGTCGGATTCCCGGGCACGTTCTCGGGACGTCCCAGATAGAAGGAGCCGGAGGCCGCGTTCTGCACAGCTCCAGCTCGAGGAGGAACCGAGAGTGCCAGGCATCTTCGTCGACGCCGACGCGTGCCCCGTCAAGCAGGAGATCTACCGAGTCGCGCGGCGCTACGGCGTCAGGGTGACGCTGGTTGCCGAGTCGTGGATGCGGATTCCGGAGGAGGACGGACTCGAGCTGGTGGTCGTGAAGGGGGACTTCGATGCGGCCGACGACTGGATCGTCGAGCACGTCGGCGCGGGCGACGTCGTGATCACCGCGGACATCCCGCTCGCTGCCAGATGTCTCGAGCTCGGCGCCCGTGTGCTCGGTCTCAAGGGTCGGGAGTTTACGGAAGGCTCGATCGGGGAGGCCCTGGCAGGCCGCGAACTGCTGTCCGAACTCCGGGACCTCGGAGTTACGACGGGAGGACCTGCCCCTTTCGACAAGCGGGACCGTTCGCGTTTCCTTCAGCGTCTCGATGAGATCGTTCAGAGCGTCGTCCGCGCGAGCGACGCGAGCGACACGGCCGCGGACGACACCGGGACTACATGAGAAGCGCCTCGCGCAGCGCGCGGATGTGCTCGGGTGTGGTCCCGCAGCAGCCGCCAATGATCGCGACCCCGATCTCCAGCAGCTCCATCGCGTGCCGCGCCATGAACTCGGGCGTCTCATCGTAGACGGTGCGGCCGTCGACCACACGCGGTGCGCCGGCGTTCGGCTGGATCAGAAGCGGTGCGTCGGTGCACGCGCGGAACTCCCGCGCAATCGCGACCATCGTCTCACTCCCGTTCCCGCAGTTCGATCCCACTACATCCGCACCGAACTCCACGAGCCCGGCCGCCGCAGTCGGCACGTCGTTCCCCATGATGGTGAAGAACCCGCGCGGCGTGGCATCGAACGTCATGGTCGCGACCACGGGGATGTCGGACGACACGCTGCGTGCCGCCTCGAGCGCCAGCCTCGCCTCGGAGAGGTCGATCATGGTCTCGATCGTGAGGAGGTCGACGCCGGCCGAGACGAGAGCTTCTATCTGCCGACGGAAGCTCCCGCGGACGTCGTCGGGGTCCGCGTCGCCGTATGGCTTGAGCGTCCGACCGGACGGGCCGCAGGAGCCGGACACGTACGCGCGATCGCACACCGCCTCACGAACCGCCTCCACCGCCAGACGGTTGATCTCCTCGGTCCGATCGTCGAGGCCGTATGCGGCGAGCTTGAGGGCGGAGCCGCCGAACGTGTTCGTCTGGACGAGCTCGGCGCCCGCATCGACGTAGCCCCCGGCCACGTCGCGCAGAAGACCGGGTTCCGTGACGTTCATGGACTCTGGGCTGTCCCCGGGACGCAGGCCGTGCTCCATGAGGAAGCTCCCCGTGGCGCCGTCGGCGACGATGACCGGCCCGTTCTTCACGCGTTCCAGAAACGGCTGCATGGCTACCCCACGAGTTCCTTCACGCACTCGACGGCGCGGGCCGCGTCGAACCCGTAGCTGTCCGCTCCGATCTCGCGCGCGTACTTCTCCGTCACCGGCGCGCCGCCGACCACGGTCCGCACGGAGGAATCCAGCCCCCGCTCCTTGAGGAGCGCGATCACCTTCTTCATCCCGGGCATCGTCGTGGTCAGAAGCGCCGACATGCCGATGACGTCCGCGCCAGAGTCGCGCGCCGTCTCGACGAACTGCTCGGGGGAGACGTCCTTGCCCAGATCGATGACCTCAAAGCCCGCCCCGCTCAGCATGATGCCGACCAGGTTCTTCCCGATGTCGTGGAGGTCGCCCTGGACCGTCCCGATGACGACCTTCCCCCGGGAGTGCGCGTCGGTCTTCCCGAGATGGGGCTCGAGGATCTCGACCCCCGCGTGCATCGCCCTCGCCGCCAGGAGCACCTCGGGCAGAAAGACCTCGTGAGCGCGGAAACGCTCTCCGACCACCTGCATCCCGGCGAGGAGCCCCTCCTCGAGAATCACCCCAGCCTCAAGCGACTGCTCAAGGGCAGACTTCGTGAGGGTCCGAACCTCGTCGTCCGCTCCGCGTTGGAGCTCGGAAGCGATCTGCGACAGGATCTCCATTCACAACTCCTTCGGAGTAGTGCTATCGGGTGCTTCGCGTGCGTGTCTTGCAGCTCTTCGTCGTGCAGTCCGAACAGAACGGGTAGTCGTCGGCGAACTCGTGGATCGCCGCCGGCCCCGTGACCATCACGCCGGAGATCGACTTGAGCGGCTCCATGAGACAGCTCTCGGTCAGGCGTATGCCGATCTCCCCGGGACGGAGCGTGTCGAAGAGCGCGCGCTGTCCCGTGATGTTCCAACCGCAGTAGCCCGGGCTGTACCGGAGAACCCGGATGTCCGGGGCCGCGGCATCCGCCACGTTCTGCGAAAGCGCCTCCTCGAGGACGATGCGGTCGAGACGAACCCCGGTGAGCTCCGTGCCTTCGGAGGCAGCCGCGTCGAGGGCGGCTCCGAGAGCCGGCCGACCCGCGTCGAAGAGCGCCGCGATGCGGTCGCTGAGCCCGGCGCCGACGGTGACAGCGAAGAGCATGAGCCGGTCCGCGCGCGGGAAGATCGTGAGAAGGGGAGAGGACGGCTCGTTGCCACCGGCCCCCTCGTAGATCTCCGCGAACTCGCGCGCGTCGACGTCGGCCACGATCCCGCGAGGCTCCGCTTTCGCGCGGAACTCCTCGAGTGCTTCCTCGAGCAGGCGTTCAACGCCCGGTCCCGGCCCCCGATCGCTCGGAACACCCATGGCGCGCAAGACGGCCTTCTCGCTGGGCGAGATCTCTGCGGCAGGAATCTCGAACATTCGTCTCACGCCTCGGAATCCCCCTGCGACTCCCGGTCCGGCAGTCGGTCGAGCCCGTGGCGCCGCGCCTCGGCGGTCATGAGCTCGACGAGGTCCTTCTTCACGTCGTCCGCCACGCGCGACGGCTCGTACTCCTCCAGGTGGCGGACGACCTCGCGGTGTGCCCGCTCTCCGAGGGTCGTCTCGCCCTCCGCCTGCCAGCGGGGGAGGCTGGCGCGCTCAATCACGGGACCGGGGAAGTGATGTTCGCTCCTCAGGTGCTTCCGCGTGTGGTCGGCGATGAGCAGGTGTCCTTCCCTGAGCATCTCCTCGAAGAGTGGAAGCGCCGGGAAGTCGTCCTTCGGTACGATCCCGCGGATCAGCCGCTGGGTCAGACCGCAGATCTCGTTGTCGACGACGAGCTTCTCCATGCTGATGCAGCGCTCGAAGTCGAGCATGCCCGGACCCGAGACGCTGTTGACCCCCGTCAACGCCGCGAGCGTCGCGCCCATCGACGTCTCGAGGCCGGCCTGCGCGTCGAGCGCCTTCGCGTCGCTCAGCCCGATGTACGCCTGCGTCGGAATGCCCAGGTGCTTGCCGATCTCGCTGTACGCACAGTCGATCATCTGCGTCTCGATCGCTCCCATCGGGGTCGTCTCGTACCGGATGTCGAACGCGGCGGGGGACCCGCCGTAGAGGACGGGGCAGCCGGAGTTCGCGAGCTGGCTCAGGACGACGCCGCTCAGTGTCTCTGCGGTGTGCTGCACGAGACTGCCGACGATGGTCACGGGACCCATGAAGCCGGCGAGCGGCATCGAGACGAACTCGATCGGAACCGAATCGGCGGCGCAGTCGAGGAGGTTCTGCGCCGTCACGTCGCTCCACTTGAGCGGCGCGGTCGGGCAGGCGGAGAAGATGGTGAGCGGCCTCTCTCCGAGAGCCTCGGCGGAGCCGCGCACCGCGAGCTGGAGATCCCGCATCAGCGCGTACGACTCGATCGTGAACGCCCCGGTCACGACCGGCTTCTCGCAGTAGAGGAGACAGAGGAAGAGCCGGTAGCTGTCCTGGACCGGTTCCGGAACGTCGCTGCAGATGAAGGCCGTGCTCTGTGCCTCGATGTGCTGCATCCGGCTCGTGAGCTTCGTGAAGCGCACGAAGTCGTCGGTCACGGGAGTCCGCATCTCGCCGGTGCCGGCGTCGAGCACGGTGATGCCGGAGGAGCCGGGGGTGAAGTGGACGTTGTCTCCCGAAAGGTCGTGGGTCTGTTTGCCGAGGCAGTCGTAGAGCGCGAAGCCGCTCGGCGCCTTCGAGATCGCTTCCGTGACGAGGGATTCGGGGAAGGCCACCCTGCCGCTCTCGCTATCGACCGTGGCACCGTGGTCGGCCAGAAGCGCAACGGCGTTGTCGTTCTGGATCTTGATCCCGAGCGTGGCGAGGAGATCGAGCGCCTCGTCGACGATCCGTTCGAGGAGATCCTCGCTGAGAAGCTGAAGTCTGGGACGCATGGGTACCTCTCTGGAGTGCTCTGGCCCCCGACGCCGCAGGGCCGGGGACGACAGCCGGTGTCCAAATCACTTCGATTGTGCACCAGATTGGCTCCGGACGCCAGCCTTCGAACGGTGGACAGGCGGCGCCCGAGAACGGGATCCCGGGAATCGTCCGCCCCGAAGCGTGCTCTAAAGGAGAGTCGGCGTCACGGGGAACGCATCGTCGCGGGGAACACATCCGCCGGGGCCGCCGCCTACACAGCGCAAACACGGAGGACTGCACGATGACAGAGAGGACCTTCTCGATCACGCCATCCACGAACATCGCCGAACTGCTCGAGCACTACCCGGAGCTCGTGGACGCGCTCATCGACATCGCGCCGATGTTCAAGAACCTCAGGAACCCGGTGATGAGGAAGACCATGGCCAGGTTCGCCTCAGTTCAGACGGCAGCGGACGCGGCGAGACTGCCCGTGGCGGAGCTGGTCGAGAGACTCCGCGCTGTCGTCCGTCAGGGACTGCCAGCCGCCAGAGGGACCGAAGACACCGCCTCCCGCCACGCGAGCGGACCGGAGTAGCATCACGGCTTGACACGTGCTAGAATGAAGGCACTCAGTACTCACGGAGCATCGTGAGCACCGGAAGAACGGAGGGGGCGGTTCACCGTACGGTGGACTGCGCCCGCTCATCCGGGAGTGCCCCGCATGCATTTGAGACCGACCACCAGGATCGCGGCCAGTGTCCTCGCGCTGGTCGCTCTCGCAGGCGTGACTCCCGCCGCGATCGTCGATGTTCCCGACGACCAGCCCACCATTCAGCTCGGCATTGTGAGCGCTGCGGACGGCGACACCGTCCTCGTCGCGCCCGGGACCTACCACGAGGAGATCAACTTCCTCGGGAAGCCCATCGTCGTCGGGAGTTGGTACGTCACGACGGGCGATCCGGCCTACGCAGCCAGCACCATCATCGACGGCCAGAACGGAATGCTCGGACCGCTCGTGACGTTCTCGAGCGGTGAGGACTCGCTCTCGGTGCTCATCGGAGTCACCGTCCAGGGAGGATGGTCACTGAACGGGGGAGGTCTTCGTTGCACCGGGGCCTCGCCGCGGATCAGCGACTGCGTGATACGCGACAACGAGGCACTCCAGCAAGGGGCAGGTCTCTACCTGACGGGTGGTGACCCCATCGTCGAGGGCAATCGCTTCGAGGCGAACGAGGTGACGCAGGACTCGGGCGGCGGCATCGCGATCTGGTACGGAGCACCGAGGGTCGCCGGCAACGTGTTCGTTGATAACGTCGCGAACTCGACCGGGGGCGCGATCTTCTGCGAGAACTCGTCTCCCGTGATCCGGGACAACCTGATCGACGGGAACACGGGATTGAACATCTACGCCGGCGGGATCATGAGCAGGAACTGCACCCCCGTGATCGTGGGGAACGTGATCTCGAACAACTCTACGAACGGCCACGGGGGTGGGATCTTCTTCTGACTGCCGGGTTCGAGCCGCAGGCGCGGCTCGCCCGAAGGAGCGACGGCGACGAGCTTCGACCCGGTGCGACTCCCGCGAACGGGACGCAGCCCCGCGATCGATGAGAACGTCGTCTTCGGCAACACGGCGTTCGGCGGCGGGGGAGTCCGACTCTGTTTCTTCGACGGGACCATCGACGAGCCGACGTTCCAGGAGAACACGATTTTCGACAACCACGCCTACGAAGACGGCGGTGGAGTACAGGTGTACGAAGCCGACCCCGTGATCGCGAGCTGCACGATCGACGGCAACAGCGCGGGCACGCTCGGCGGGGGCATCTACGCGGGCCGCAGGTCGGTGGGGCCGATGCTGACGACGACCATCACGAATACGATCGTGGCGAACTCCGAGTCCGGGGGGGGCGTTGCCGCCGATCTTGCTCCGATCGTGACGTCACTGTGTGATGTCTGGAACAACACCGGCGGCAACTACGTGAACTGCGCACCGGCCCTGAACGACATGTCCCTGGACCCACTCTACTGCGATCCCCTCGGCCACGATTTCACGCTCCGCGATGACTCGCCCTGCCTGCCGGAGAACAACGCGTGGGGCGCTCTCATTGGAGCGCACGGCGCCGGAGGCTGCGGAACATCAGTGACAAGCAGCTCAGGAGTCGAGCCGGCGTTCAGGCTGCACCGGCCGTTCCCCAGCCCCTCAAGCGGACCGTTCACCCTGAGCTACTCGTTGAACGACGCGGTCGCATCGGTCGATCTCGACATCCTGAGCGTCGGCGGCCGAGTTGTGAGGAGGTTCGAGGGACTTCCCGGAGCTCCTGGCGACCACGAGATCCCCTGGGACGGGACGAACAGAGAAGGACAGCCCGTCGCCTCTGGCGTCTACATCGTGCGGGGGAGCACCGGCACGAGTCCGGAGTATCAGGGAATCGTCGTCCTGAGACGACGCTAGCGTACAGGGAGCCTCCTGACCACGTCCGGAGACCCTCCTCATCTGAGCGGTCCGTCATTGACCATCGGTCAAATCTGTGATATCCTAGTATAGTCTACACATGAATCGAACACGGTGTCTTCCGGAGGACGCAGCGTGAAGAGACTCCTGTACTTGATGACGGTGCTGCTGATCCTGGTTGCCGCTACGGCGGCGGCACAGACCAGAGTCGACACGGACGGGGACGGGCTCGAGGACGACATCGAGCTCACCCTGGGGACCGACCCGAACGACGATGACACCGACGATGACGGGTTGATGGACGGGACTGAAGACGAGAACCACAACGGTGTCATCAACCCCCACGAGACGAGCCCGCTGCTCTTCGACTCGGACGTGGACGGGCTGTCGGACGGCCTCGAGCTCGGTGTGACCGCACCCGAGGGGAACGACACCGACCTCGGGCTCTTCGTGGCGGACACCGATCCCGGCAGCACGACGGATCCGCTCGTCGCTGATACCGACGAGGACGGGCTCACCGACGGTGAGGAGGACGTGAACGGGAACGGGGCGGTCGACCCGGGCGAAGCCGACCCGAACGACCCCGACACCGACGACGACGGGCTCTCCGACTACGATGAGGTGATGGTCTACGGCACCAATCCGGGCGACGCCGACACTGATGACGACGGGCTCTCGGACTACGACGAGATCAACGTCCACGGCACCGACCCACTCGATGATGACAGCGACGACGACCTGCTCGAGGACGGTGAGGAGATACTCACGTACCTGACCGATCCTCTCGATGACGACACCGACGACGACGGGCTTCTCGACGGCATCGAGGTCCTGACCGCGCTCACCGATCCTCTCGATGACGACTCGGACGATGACGGGCTCATGGACGGGACGGAGGACGCTAACGGAGACGGCTTCGTCGATCCGGGCGAGACCGATCCGCTCGCCTTCGACACCGACGCGGATATCCTGTCGGACGGCCTCGAGTCTGGACTCGAGACGCCCGAGGGGACGGGGACCGACCTCGGGATCTTCGTCGCCGACAGCGATCCGCTGACGACCACGCTCCCCTTCGATGACGACTCCGATGACGACGGACTCACCGATGGAACGGAAGACGCCGACCTCGACGGCGCGGTCGACGTGGGGGAGACCGACCCGAGTCTTATCGACACCGACGCCGACCTCCTGTCGGACGGTCTTGAGTTGGGCCTCGATGTCCCGCAGGGCACCGGCACCGATCTCGGGGTATTCGTTCCGGACACCGATCCCGCGACCACGACCGACCCGCTCGACGACGACACCGACGACGACTTGCTCACCGACGGCGCCGAGGACGCCGACCTCGACGGGGACGTCGATCCGACCGAGACCGACCCGAACCTCGCGGACACCGACGGCGACGGGCTCTCCGATGGCGACGAGCTCCTCACGTACCTCACCGACCCCCTCGATCCCGACACCGACGAGGACGGGCTCTCCGACGGCGATGAGGTTCTGATCCACGGCACGGACCCGATCGATCCGGACTCCGACGACGATGGGCTCGACGACGGCGACGAGGTCCTCACGTATCTGACCGATCCGCTCGACGACGACTCCGACGACGACGGGCTCCTCGACGGGATCGAGGACGCGAACGGCGACGGCCTCGTCGATCCCGGAGAGACCGAGCCTCTTCTGTTCGACAGCGACATCGATCTCCTCTCGGACGGCCTTGAGTCGGGACTCGAGACGCCCCAGGGCACCGGCACCGACCTCGGGATCTTCGTCGCGGACACGGACCCGCTGACCACGACCGATCCGGTCGATCCCGACTCCGACGATGACACTCTGACGGACGGGGTCGAGGACGCGGACCTCGACGGCGCCGTCGACGAAGGGGAGACCGATCCGAACGACGCGGACTCCGACGACGACGGACTCGAGGACGGCGTCGAGGTCCTGACGGCGCTGACCGATCCGCTCGACGACGACTCCGATGACGACGGGCTCATGGACGGGACCGAGGACGCGAACGGGGACGGCATCGTCGATCCCGGGGAGACGAGTCCGCTTCTCTTCGACAGCGATTCCGACCTTCTCTCTGACGGTCTCGAGTCCGGTCTCGAGACGCCCGAGGGCACCGGTACCGACCTCGGCGTCTTCGTCGCGGACACGGATCCCATGAGCACGACCGATCCGACCGACGACGACTCCGACGATGATGCTCTTACAGATGGAGTCGAGGACGCGAACCTCGACGGCGCGGTCGACCCGACCGAGACAGACCCGAACGACGCGGACTCCGACGGCGACGGGCTCGAGGACGGCGTCGAGGTCCTCACGGCGCTGACCGATCCACTCGACGACGACACTGACGACGACGGACTGCTCGACGGAATCGAGGACGCGAACGGGGACGGTGTCGTCGATCCGGACGAGACGAGCCCGCTCCTCTTCGACACGGACTGGGATCTCCTCTCGGATGGTCTCGAATCCGGCCTCGAGACGCCGCAGGGCACGGGGACCGACCTCGGCATCTTCGTAGCTGACACAGACCCTCTGACCACCACCGACCCGACGGATCCTGATTCCGACGACGACGTGCTGACCGACGGGGCCGAGGACGCGGACTTCGACGGCGCGGTCGACCCGACCGAGACAGACCCGAACCTCGCGGACACCGACGGCGACGGGCTCGAGGACGGGGACGAGGTTCTCGTCTACCTGACTGACCCGCTCGACACCGACTCCGATGACGATGGGCTCACGGACGGGGACGAGGTCAACGTCT
>JALGVN010000273.1 GCA_025774645.1 bacterium | reverse complement strand
CCGGCAACCTCGACAGCCGCACGTCCGACGAGATCGTGTCGCTTCTCCGCAGGCTCAGAGACGACGGCGGCCTCACCGTGATCATGGTGACGCACGACGAACCGATGGCGGCCTCCGTGTCCGACAGGGTGCTCCGGCTGCTCGACGGAAGACTGGTCGACGAGACCGGGGGGGGGTGACGCGCCGTGAGATTCGACGACATCTTCCGGCTTTCGCTGGAGAACCTGTGGCGCACGAGGCTCAGGAGCGCGCTGACCACGCTCGGCGTCGTCATCGGGATCGGGGTGCTCGTCTCGATGGTATCGTTCGGGACCGGCATCCAGAAGAACGTGACCGAGGGGTTCCGCGAGAGCGACCTCTTCACGAGCATGGAGGTCCTCCCGACCGAGATCAACCTCGATGACGTGATGGCCGGGAGCATCGAGATCCCCGAGGGCGAGATCCTCCCGCTCGACGACGAGGCCGTCGAGAACCTCCGCGCGATCCCGGGCGTCGAGATCGCCTTCCCGGAAGTGCGCTTCCCCGTCAGGATCAAGATAGGCGACCGGGAGGCGCGCACGCACCTCCGCGCGATCCCCGCGATGATGGCGGACTACAGGCCGTTCACCGACCTTCCCTACGGGCGGTTCTTCGAGAACGACGACGAGCCGTCGATCATCCTGGGCCAGAGGTTCCTGCGGGATCTCGGCATCGTGGTCGCGGAAGGGCCGGACGGATCTGGAGCGGACGGAGCGGGAACGGCGCGCGAGTCTGCCGCCCGCGAGCCCCGGGGCGGCGAGCGCAGCAGGGAAGGGAACGCACGGGGGAGCGCGGAGGAGAGCGCGCAGGAGGAAGAGGACGAGCTGGTCGCGGTTCCGGTCGACTCGATCCTGGGTCGCGAGGTCGAAGTGGTGACGTCCGTCCTCGACGCCTCCGGGCTTCTCCAGGCGTTCACCCGAGGGATGTCGCGGCCGACCGACGTGCCGCTCCGTGAGGAGACCGTCACGCTCACCGTCATCGGCATCCAGCCGCAGCTCACCGGCTTCGAGAGCAGCAGGTTCCTGGGAGGCGTTCTCGTGCCCGTGGGGACGGCCGAGGGAATCCCGCGGCTCGGCTTCACCAGCATCTGGGAGGCCCTCGGTCCTTCGAACGACGCCGGGGGATACCCGTCGGTCTACGTTCGTGTGAAGACCATGAAGGACCTCGGGCCCGTGCGCGATGCCGTCGAGGAGATGGGCTACGGGGTCATCGCGATCGCCGACCAGCTCGAGGAGTTCAAGAGGAACTTCCTCATCATGGACGCGCTCCTCGGCGCGGTCGGGACGGTCGCGCTCATCATCGCCTCGCTCGGGATCATCAACACGATGGTCACCTCGATCCTCGAGCGGACGCGTGAGATCGGAGTCATGAAGGCGATCGGCGGGAGCGAGGGCGACATCAGGAAGATCTTCTTCGTCGAGGCCGCGACGATCGGAGTCCTCGGCGGCATCTTCGGTCTGATCCTGGGATGGGTGGTGACGCGCATCTCGAACGTCATCGCGAACAGCTACCTGAGGCCCGAGGGATTCGCCGCCGTCGACTTCTTCTTCATTCCTCTCTGGTTGATCGCGGGAGCGATCGCGTTCGCTGTCGCGGTGAGCCTCCTGGCGGGAGTCTACCCGGCGGTCCGTGCCGCGCGGGTCGATCCCGTCCAGGCTCTGCGTCACGATTAGTCCGGGACGTTCGTCGAAGGGACCACTCATGGCGGAATCGAAACGGAAGCGCTCTCCGAGGACCTCCGGCAAGCGCCGGTGCAAGTGGCCGGCCGACGAGCGCATGATCGACTACCACGACAACGAGTGGGGCGTGCCCGCCCACGACGATCGCGTGCTGTTCGAGCACCTCATCCTCGGCGGCGCGCAGGCGGGGCTCTCCTGGGACACGATCCTCAAGAGGCGCGAGAACTACCGGCGGGCGTTCGACCGGTTCGATCCGCGGAAGGTCGCCCGGTACGACGAGAGGAAGATGAAGAAGCTCCTCGAGGACCCCGGCATCATCCGGAACCGTCTCAAGGTGAGGGGAGCGGTCCGGAACGCGAAGGCGTTCCTCGAAGTGCAGAGGGAGTTCGGCAGCTTCGACGCCTACGTCTGGACGTTCGTCGGCGGGCGACCGAAGAAGAACCGGCGCCGCCGTCTCTCCGACATCCCGGCGGTGACGCGCGAGGCGACGGCGCTGAGCAAGGACCTCAAGCGCCGCGGGTTCACGTTCGTCGGTCCGACGATCTGCTACGCGTTCATGCAGGCCGTTGGCATGGTGAACGACCACACGATCGACTGCTTCCGGTACGACGAGGTGAGCTAGAGGAACAGCCACGAAGGAGGGGGGTCCGTGAGACGACTGTGCTGGATCATCCTCGCTGCGGCGCTGGTGCTGTCTCCGGCGTCGGCGCTGGCGGGGACGTACGAGGGAGACGACGCGCTCATGGAGGGCGCGCAGGCTCTCCAGTTCAAGATCAACAGCCACTTCACGCTCGGGGGATTCCGCGGCTCCACGCTCTCGTATCAGCGTTTCCTCAAAGACCGATTCGCGTTCCGGATCGGTCTCACTCTCGGGAGCGAACACCGGAACACGGAGGGGGCGCTCTCGCTGCACGAGAGCGGGACCGAGGAGTGGTACGACGGGGGCGCCGACCTGGTCTTCTACGACCACGACTACTCGCTTGCGGCGCAGGTCCTCTGGTATTCGGGCGGGCCGCCGATCTCGCTCTACTATGGCGGCGGGCTCAGGTTCGACTACGGGAAGTTCCGCGACGACCGTGCCTACTACCGCTACTACGAGGAAGAGCCCTTCATCCGCTTCCGGACCTACGAGACTTCGTCGTGGGGCGTGGGATTGACTGGCACGATCGGCGTCCAGTGGCTCGTCACGAGCTTCATCGCGCTTCACGCCGAGTACGGTCTGTCGCTCATGTACGGGTCCGGGAGCCGAGAGGAGACCTCGTACGAGGAGCCGGAGGGCGACTCGTACCGCGAGGCTTCCGACTGGACCACGACCGAGCTTCGGTCCCACGGGGTCCTCTTCGGGCTCTCGGTCTACTTCTGATCGACGGAACCAGGCGCAGGATGCGGGAGGCGCAGATGGGGGGGAGTCGAGCACTGCCTGATGACTTCCTTCGCGGTCTGGAAGAGCTCGAGGAGTCGTACCTGACGAGCGACGACCCGATCCGCCAGTCGGGCTTCGGCGGCGGCCCCGAGCGCTGGCGGGCTGAGAGGAAGCCGATCCTCGAGGCGGTCGACTCGGACGGC
>JALGVN010000272.1 GCA_025774645.1 bacterium | reverse complement strand
CCCCGCGCTCGCCGATCTCGACGGCGACGGCCTCTCCGAGGTGATCCTCCCGAGCGCCGACGGCTACCTCTACTGCTGGAAGGGCGACGGCTCCGAGCTCATCGACGGCGACGGCAACCCGTCGACGCTCGGCAGGTTCGCCTGGCTCGGAGACAGCTGGGTCTACGGGTCTCCAGCGGTCGCCGATCTCGACGGCGACCTCTCGCTCGAGATCGTGCAGCCGGGCAAGGACGGCAACATCCACGCGTTCCACGCTGACGGCACGATCGTCGACGGCTGGCCGGTCAACGTCGGCGCGCGTTCGTTCTGCTCTCCCGCGATCGGTGACGTCGACGGCGACGGAGCGCCCGAGATCGTGGTCGGCTCCAATCTCGAGCAGGTGTGGCTGCTCGAGGCGGACGGGTCGATCATGGACGGCTGGCCCCGCGGCCTGTTCCTGAACGGCGACTTCCCGCCGTCCCCGGTCCTGGCGGATCTGACCGAAGACGGCTACCTCGAGGTGGTTCTCGTCGGCTCCGACGGTGAGGTCGTGGTTCGCGACTTCACCGGTCAGACGCTGCCGGGCTGGCCTCGGTATCTTGGTGGTCCCACTACATCGAGCCCCGCGGTCGCCGACATCGACGGCGATCCCGGGATGGAGATCGTGGTCGGCGCCAACGACGGCCGCGTCTACTGCTTCGATTCCGACGGTGAGCTCCTGCGCGGATGGCCGATCCAGACCGAGGCAGAGGTCTACGGCTCGCCCTCCGTCTGCGACCTCGACGGAGACGGTGACAACGAGGTCGTGGTCGGCACCATGGACATGTACGTCTACGTGTGGGACTGCGCCGGCAGCTACGACGACGGCGATGGTGTGCTCTGGGGG
The DNA here is from genome assembly GCA_025774645.1 of bacterium. GTDB lineage: Bacteria > Joyebacterota > Joyebacteria > Joyebacterales > Joyebacteraceae > JALGVN01. Next base: position 2,422 of record JALGVN010000272.1, on the reverse strand, counting down.
AGCTTCCTCCACGACCAGTGGCGGACCCAGTACTACGACTTCACGGTTCCGACCGGCGTCGACGACGACTGGGGCGACTGGGGCGGCGAGACCAGGCTCGTGCTCGAGCAGAACAGCCCGAATCCCTTCAACCCGACGACCGAGATCTCCTTCGCGGTGCCGCAGCCAACGGGCGAGCCCGTGCGCGCCGGCCTCACGATCTTCAGCGTGGACGGCCGCCTCGTGAAGGTACTCGTCGACGGTCCGCTTCCCGGCGGCAAGACGTCCGTCGTCTGGGACGGGACCGACGGGAACGGCAGGCGCGTCGCCTCCGGAGTCTACTTCTACAGGCTGAACATCGGCGGCGAGTCGGAAAGCAGGAAGATGACACTTCTCAAGTAGACGAACCGTCTGACCGGCCGGGGCGGCTGCCTCCCCTCTCCGCCGCTCCGGTCCAGGCGGCTCGCTTGAAGGCACGAACGCAGGGGCCTCGCGGTGCGGGGCCCTTTCGCGTGGCTGCCAATCCCCCCACGACCCTCTCCCATTGCGTACTCCGGCCAGTCCTGATAGGCTGTACCTGGTGATTGCTGGTCAGTTGACAGTCAGGTGCAGCCGGCGCGGTGGCGCCGATGCGTCGAGGCTATAGGGGCGCGCTGCCGTGATCGTCGGTTCTGCAGATCCGTCGGAATCGCCGCTGCTGCTGCGCCTCCACGAGAGGAGGGTGAGGGAATGGGACGGGCCGTTCTGATCCTGCTGGTGGTCGCAAGTGTGGGCGGGCTCCAGGGCGACGGCATCTCGGCCATCCCGGAGACGATCAGCTTCCAGGGGATTCTGAGGGACGCCGCAGGCGAGACCGTCGCCAACGGCCCCTACGAGATCGTCTTCACGCTTCACGACGCCGAACAGGGCGGAGACATGCTCTGGGAGGAGAACCAGGTGCTCGAGGTGACCGACGGTGTCTTCAACGCGATGCTGGGCAGCGCAATGCCGTTCACCATGGACTTCGCGGACCAGTACTGGCTCGGCGTCGCGATCATGGGCGAGCCTGAGCTCGAACCCCGGGTCGCGCTCTCCTCGAGTCCGTACGCGCTCCGCGCGCACTACGCCAACATCGGGCAGGACTCCGACTGGGCCTTCGCAGGTGGCGACATCCACCGCCTCACGGGCAACGTGGGGATCCGAACCAGTGCGCCGGCGTACGCACTCGATGTCGCCGACACGGCTCGGGTGACGGCGCTCAGGCTCCCGACCGGAGCCACGGACGGCGCCGTTCTCACGTCGAACGCCGCGGGCGACGCGACGTGGCAGGTGCCTTCATCCGGTGGCATGGGAGGTGTGGGAACCACGGGGTCCATTCCGGTGTTCGTCGCCCCCACGGTGCTCGGGAACTCCGTCATGCACGAGAACCTCGGCCACGTCGGCATCGGGACCGTGTACCCCGCGGCGGCGATCGAGGTTCGCGGCGATGACCAGGGAATCAGGACGTCGTCTTCGGACTCGCTCTTCATGGCGGAGATGAGATACGACGCGATCTGGGGACCGCTCCTGCAGGGCGTCATACAGCACATGCCGCCGACGCTCACGCTCGACGCGTTCTCGCCGGGAACGGGCGACGCGGGAACGATCATCCTCGGGAAGATGGGTGACGCCGTCGGGATCGGCACCGACAACCCCGGCACGAAGCTCGAGGTGATCGGTTCGATCAGCAGCAAGGAGACCGTCGCCGACAACACGAGGATCGTCCTGCGCTCCCGCGCCGATTTCGGGTACCTCAACCTCGCCAACGCTCTGGCGGGAGAAGGTCTCAGGTTCCAGACCGACGGCGCGACGCGGATGCTCATGCGGAAGGATGGGAACATCGGCATAGGCACGATGGACCCCGGGACGCTCCTGGACGTGGCGGGCACGGCCCGCGTGGCGGGTTTCGAGCTGACGGCGGGCGCTGCCGACCGCAGTCTGCTCATGTCCGACAGCCTGGGCGTGGGTACGTGGCAGTCGCTCGCGGACCTCGGGTTTACCCTGGACGAGGCGTACGACGGTGGCGGCGGGGGTGCCGGGAGGACGATCGTGGCCGATTCGGGATCGGTCTACGTCTCGGGTCCGGACGGCCTCACGGTCGACGGCAACGTCGGGATCGGCCTCACGAACCCCAACAGGCAGCTTTACGTCTTCGACTCGCACGAGGACCTCGTGTACCCGATCAAAGTCCACAATCACCACAACGACAGCAACGCGGCGGTCGGGATTCTCTTCGCTCTCGACGGCAACCAGGCCCCTGCAGAACCGGACACGAGTGCGGGCAAGGGCGCCCTCGTCTACGAGCAGAACGAGACCCGCGGCAGGGGGGACTTCCATTTCCTGCAGGATTCGTCGCCGAGCTGGGATGACAATCCGACGATCGTGGACGCCGTCATGACGATCCAGAACGACGGCGATGTCGGCA
>JALGVN010000271.1 GCA_025774645.1 bacterium | reverse complement strand
GAGGCCTACCCGGACTGGGAGATCACTGCGTCGCTCGCGTACTCGTGGCCCATCATGGCGGCCGACACCGACGGGGACGGCATCCCGGACCACAGCGACGCGTGCGTCCGCCAGGCGGAGGACTTCGACGGGTTCGAGGACGGCGACGGTTGTCCGGATCCCGACAACGACGGCGACGGTGTCCCCGACGAGTACGATGGAGAGCCGCTCCTCGCCGAGGACCTCGACGGGTTCGAGGACGGCGACGGTGTTCCCGATCTCGACAACGACGGAGACGGCATCGTCGACGAGCGGGACATGTGTCCGAACGAGAGAGAGGACCTCGACGGCTTCGAGGATCAGGACGGATGCCCGGACAGATAGACCACGCAGCGCGCCATCCCAGGAACCCCGTTCCCACGGTCGACATCATCATCGAGTTCGAGGGGGGCATCGTCCTCATCGAGCGCGCGAATCCGCCGCACGGTTGGGCGCTTCCGGGAGGGTTCATCGACTACGGCGAGTCGGCAGAGCGCGCGGCTGCCCGGGAGGCGAGGGAAGAGACGGGCCTCGATCTCGAGGGACTCTCGCAGTTCCATGTCTACTCGGATCCGCGGAGGGACTGCCGGATGCACACGATCACGGTGGTCTTCTCGGCGCGGGGGAGGGGGTGCGTGGAGGGAGGTGACGATGCGAAGCTCGCGCGCGTGTTTGCGATAGACGAGCTTCCTGACGAGATGGCCTTCGATCACCGTCGGATCATTGACGACTACCTGCGCGAGCGTGGCGCTCGCTAGAGCTCGCCCTTCCGCTCCTTCTCCTTCGCTTCTTCCCACACACGGTCCATCGCCTCGAGCCCGACGTCCCTCAGGTCCTCACCCCGGAACCGATCCTCGATGAGTCCGAAGCGCTTCCGGAATCTCAAGTTCGTCTTTCGGAGGGCGGCCTCCGGATCGATCCTGAGGAACCGCGCGATGTTGACGACGGCGAACAGGAGATCTCCGAGCTCCGCCTCGTGTCTCTCCGTCGCGCCGCCGTCGATCTCCGCGCGGAGCTCCGCCGTCTCCTCCTCGATCTTGTCGAGGACGTCCGCCGGGCCCGGCCAGTCAAACCCGACCGCCGCAGCCTTCTCCTGGATGCGTCGTGCGGTGAGAAGCGCCGAGAGCTCCCGGGGGAGTCCGTCCAGAATCGACCGCCGATCCGCGTGCGAGTCCTCGGTGAGCTTCGTCGTCTCCCAGTGACTCCGGACCTCATCGGGCGTGGAAGCCTCCAGGTCGCCGAAGACGTGTGGGTGTCTTCTCCGGAGCTTCGCGTCGATACCTCGCGTGATCTGCGCGATGTCGAAGCGGCCGTCCTCCTCCGCGATCCTCGCGATGAACACGACGATGAAGAGGAGGTCCCCGAGCTCGTCGCGAAGACGGACGTCGTCGTTGGCGTCGAGCGCCTCGAGTGTCTCGTGGAGTTCCTCGACCAGGTGCGGTCTGATCGTCTCCACCGTCTGCGCGCGATCCCACGCGCAGCCCTCCGGCGATCTGAGGTGACGCGTCAGCTCGACCAGCTCCGCGAAGGCGTCGCCCTGTTCGTTCGCCGCCACTCGTCCCTCCTTGGCTTCCGTTGCTCGTGCGGACAGGGACATGCCGTGTCCGCAGCGGCCGGCGGTGCCGGGCTGAATCCACAATAGTCAATTGTGTGAAAGTATAGAGTAACGCTCGTTCTGCTGTTACGATACACGACCCTGGCGGCTGAATCAATCGCAAGTCGCGCCTCCACGCCCTCAATGAGGCGGATCCTCGGCGGTCCGGTGATTGCGCCTTCACCCGGAGGGCATAACGGATTGCAGCGTGGTTGGTTAGGTGCTCCCCGGGGATCCACACAGGCCTCCGCACTGGCACGAGGCTTGCAGTGTGGCGTCCAACGTGTGGCGCCTGGGGCCGTTCCGGGGGGAACGGGGAGCCCCAGGAGGTTCATTCTGAGGGCCTTCTTCGGCTTGGCTGGGGAGGGCCTGGCCGCTCATGCTCTTTGAAAGCGTGTTGAAATCGTGTCCCGACGGGCGGCGCGGCCCTTCGGGCCGAAAGTACTTGCGGGGGTGGGTGCGCCGTGATAGTAGGTAGTGCACTCAGACAGTGCCGGAGACGGCGCTCTTGCCTGTGGAGCGGGGATTGAAGTTCTCCACCTGGGTCGAGATCGATCTCGACGCCCTTACACATAATATCGAACAGGTGCGGTCCCGCATCGGCGGTGCGCTCCGGGTCATGCTTGTCGTGAAGGCGGACGCGTACGGCCACGGAGCCGTAGAGGTCGCCAGAGCCGCCGTCGAAGGCGGCGTCGACATGCTGGGCGTGGCGACGCTCCACGAGGGGATCGAGCTCAGGCAGGCGGGCGTCGACGCTCCGATCCTGATCCTGAGCCCCTCGATGGAGAGCGAGACGGCGGACGTCGTCGAGTACGACCTCTCCTGCACGATCCCGAGTCTCTCGATCGCCAGGGCGCTCTCTCTCGCCTCCGCGGCGATCGGGAAGACGGCCACCGTCCACGTCGAGGTGGACACGGGAATGGGACGGAGCGGCGTCCTTCTGGACGAGGCTCTGCCGTTCGTTGCCGCGGTTGCGAACCTGCCCTGCCTCGCCCTCGAGGGCATCTTCACCCACTTTCCGTCATCTGATGAAGACTCGGAGTTCACGCGCGGGCAGGTCGAGAGCTTCCGCGAACTCCTCGGGCGACTGGAGCGCAAGGGAGTCGACGCTCCGCTTCGCCACGCCGCGAACAGCGGCGCCGTCCTCGGCATTCCGCCTTCCCTGGAATCGCCCTTGAACATGGTGCGGCCCGGGATCGTGGTTTACGGCCTGAGGCCCCACGCGGCGATCGCCGACGACATGGATCTCCGGCCCGTGATGGGGTTCAAGTCCAGGATCGCTCAGGTGCGCGACCTGCCCGAGGGACACCCCGTGAGCTACGGCCGGACGTACACGACTCCCCGGGCCATGCGCGTCGCGGTGGTCCCGGTGGGCTACGGCCACGGGTACAGCTGGCGGCTCTCCAACACCGGGGAAGTCCTCATTAGAGGCCGCCGGTCGCCGATCGTAGGCAGGGTGACGATGGACGTCACTATGGTAGACGTGGACGCGATTCCCGAGGCTCAGGTGGGCGACGAGGTCGTGCTCTTCGGGAAACAGGGGAACGAGGAGATCACGGTCGATGATGTGGCCGCGCGCGTGGGTACCATCAACTACGAGGTGATCTGCGGTATCGGGAAGAGGGTCACGAGGGTCTACGTGAGACGTGGGGAGACAATCGGCCTCCGGACGCTCACCGAGGGGAG
>JALGVN010000270.1 GCA_025774645.1 bacterium | reverse complement strand
CCACGCCCTCGGCGACATCCCGGCTCTCCAGGAGCTCACATTCGAGGACGCGTTCTTCCTCGCGATCGCGGACAGCTGTCCGAACGAGTACGAGGTGTACCTGAGTCTGGAGTTGACCGACGGCGCGAGGACGACGTGGTACGACGGATTCCTGCTCAGGGTCTTCCGTCCGGACCTTGTGCAGGCGAACAACGACGTCGACGACGGGATTGGCGGAAACGGCATTCCGGGCGTGGGGGAGACGGTCATCCTGACGATCGAAGTCCTGAACGACGGGAACGGAACCGCCGACCTGGTCTCCGGGGTCCTCCGCTACTCGGGCGCGGCGATTACGCTCACCGACAGCCTCGAGACGTGGGGTGACGTCGAACCCGGCGCTCAGGTGACCGGGCAGTCGGGGTTCGAGTTCGACGTCGACGCCCAGCTCGACGGCCTCTTCCGGCTCGTGCTCAACGACGAGGACGGGAAGGAGTGGTCGTACTACTTCGACCTCGTTCGCCCGGGTCCCCTCGAAGAACTGACCGGGACGGTCAAGTCGACGACGATCTCGCTCCAGTGGACGCAGTCGTCCGAGCTCGATCTGTGGGGCTACAACATCTACCGCACTGACCACGCGGCTGGGACGTTCGAGGTCGCGAACGACGGCGTCATCGAAGGGACGGCGTATTTCGCCGACTCGGGTCTCGCGGAGAATACCCAGTACTTCTACAGGGTGGCCGCGATCGACTCCTCCGGGAACGTGGGGCTCTGGTCCTCGATTCTCGACATCACCACGAACCCGCCGAGTCAGGCCGGCTGGCCGCTCTACGGGGGAGAGGCGAACTACGGCACCCCGGTGGCCGTGAACATCGACGACGACCCGATGCTCGAGGTCATGATCGGTTCCATGGACGTGTACTGCTGGCACCACAATGGGGTCGAGTACATGGACGGCGACGGCGACCCGCGCACGAACGGCATCTTCACCGTCGAGGGAATCGGCGGCTATCGCTCGTCTATCGCAGTTGCGGAGATGGACGGCGATCCGTACCCTGAGTTCGTGGCGGCCCCGTGGGGCGAGTACCTGACGGATCCTCCCGGCTACCGCGTGTACGCCTGGAACGCCGACGATGGCACGGTGCTCGACGGGTGGCCGGTCACGACCGGGTTCCGCTGCTGGTCGACACCGGCCCTCGGCGACCTCGACGGCGACGGTCTGGCCGACGTCGTGATCTCCTGCTCCGACGGGAACCTCTACGCGTGGGACTCGAGCGGAGTGGAGTTGATCGACGGCGACGACAACCCCGAGACCGACGGGGTCTTCGCGTACCTCGGATGGCCGTACGGATACCAGTACGGATCCTCTGCGCTCGTCGACCTCGACGACGACCACCAGCTCGAGATCGTCACACCATCGAGGGCCGAGAGCGTCTACGCGTTCAATCCCGACGGGGAGAGGGTGCCAGGCTGGCCGGTGTGGGCCGGCGGCCCGTGCATCGGGTCTCCTGCCGCCGCGGATCTCGACGGAGACGGGAGTCCGGAGATCATCGTCTCGGCGAACGACAGCGGCATGAGGGTCTTCAGCGCGGGAGGCGCACTGCTCGACGGCTGGCCGGTCCAGATCGACATCGGCGGAGACATGCCGCCGTCTCCCGCGATCGCCGATCTCGTCGGCACCGACGAGCTCGAGATCATTCAGTTCGACGAGGATGGACTCATCCACGTGCTGACCCTTCACGGAACGCCGGTGTTGGGATGGCCCCAGGCGGTGCCCGTCTATCCTCCGCCCGGGTACGGAGGCTTCGTTGGGTCGAGCGTGGCGGTGGGGGACATCGACGATGACTCGAGCCCCGACGTTCTCGTTGGCACGAATAGGGGGAGGGTGTACGCGTTCTCGTCTGGAGGGGTGTTGCTGAACGGGTGGCCAATCCAGACGGACGATGGGGTAATCGGCACGCCGACCCTGGCCGACCTCGATCTGGATGGCGACGTCGAGGTCATCGTCGCTGGGATGGACACGAGAATCTACGTCTGGGACTGCGACAGCGCGTACGATCCGATCGAGGGTGTGGAGTGGGCGACCTTCCGCCACGACTTCGCGAGGACGGGCAACTACGACAGAGTCGTACCCGTAGGAATCGCCGAGAGTGAGGGTTCCGCGCCGCGGATGCTCGCGCTCGAGCAGAACTTCCCGAACCCATTCAACCCGACGACGTCGATCGCGTACTCGGTCCCCGAAGACACAGCTGAGGTCGAGCTTTCTGTGTACGACGTGACGGGCCGTCTGGTGAGGACGCTGACTTCAGGGGAGGTGACTGCCGGGACGCACGAGGTCGTCTGGGACGGTAGGGGTACGCAGGGCGAGCGCGTTGCCTCGGGTGTCTACTTCGTGAGGCTCGCGGACGGGACGGCCACTGTCAGCAGGCGGATGGTCTTGCTCAAGTGACGTGGAGTGGTCGGAGTCAGGCAGACTGGTTCCTTGGGCACCCGGGCCGACGGTCCGGGTGCCATCTTGTGAGGAGGCGATTCCGGCTTCTCAGCTCTGTGAATGCCGTTTCCGCACCAGCTGGCCTAGTGCGGCGAGCCACCTGACCATCTGGTTCCAACTTCTCAGCATTAGGGACGCCAGCGTACAGAAGAGCCCGGCTGTCAGAGCCGGGCTCTCGCGTGTTGTCTTGGGCACTTGTGCCTACCCAGCGGTACAACGCCTCGATGGCACCCAGCTCACGGGGGGCCACCGCAGTGGGCTCGCACTCGAGGTTCCGCGCACCGATCAGACCGCAGACCGGGTTGTAGGAAGGCGCGGACGCTGACTCGGCAACGAGAGTAGGATCGCCAGCCAGAGCATCTCAGAACAGGGGGTTCTCTGAAACGTTCCCGCTGATGTCTGCCCGAGTCAGCGTCGAAGAAGTCCCTTCCCCCGAAAACAACGGGACCCCGAGGCATCCCACGGGGTCCCGAAGAACCGGCTTGACACCGGCTGTTCCAGATTACCTGTACAGGCCCTTGATGCTGCCCCACGTCGAATGCTCGACCGGCGAACCCGGCTCGCCATGCAGCACAAACGCCAGCTCGGCGTGGTATCCGAACAGGAGCGGGTCCGAAGACGGCGTCCACCTGGGAATACCGATGAGCTCGAAGTCCATCACAAATTCGTCGCCCCAGAAGTACGTCTCCTCGCACTCGCACCAACCCCACTGCCCGCAAGGGTCGTAGGGCATGACGGCCTGGATGCTGATGAAGTAGTACTCGCCCAGTACCTGAGGGAACGGAGGATCCAGATCGCTGAAGTAGTGGTACTGGCCGTATTGAGTATCGAACTCCTCAGTGTACTCGCACTCATACTCCGCGATGAGTGCACCCGGCTGGCTGTACACATC
>JALGVN010000269.1 GCA_025774645.1 bacterium | reverse complement strand
CGTGCACGACGTGCCACATGGACGCGACGGTCGATCTTCCCGCCACGCACGACGTCGGCGAACGCGCGGCCTGGGAGACCCAGTCCCCGTGGACGATCCGGACGACCGAGGCGTGGGGCGGCGGGCTCCCGTGGGAGGAGAAGCGCGGGAGGATGGCCTCCGCCTGTCTCCAGTGCCACGCCCAGCCGTTCGTCGACCGGTACTTCCTCGAGGGCGACCTGGCGGCGCTCCAGTACAACGAGATCTACCGCGAGGGCAGGCGCTGGCTCGATGCGATGAAGGACGCGGGGATCATCGTGACCCCAGGGTTCGAGGGGCTCGCGCCCTTCGGCGTCGCTGGGTACGACGAAGTGCCCGAGGAGATGAGCTACCAGATCTGGCACCATGAGGGCCGGCGGTTCCGCCACGGCGCGCTCATGATGGGCGCAGACTACACGCAGTGGCATGGGATATGGGACCTTCAGAAGTCGCTCGTCGAGATCATCCGCTACGCGGCGGAACACGGGCTTCCGGAGGGCGAGGCATGGATGGCGTCCGACGACCCTGACAAGTTCTGGCTCTATCCGTTCTACGATGTCCCCGGGTCGGCATGGGGGATCGACGTCATCGCCTATCGTCTCGGCGACGACTGGACGACGAAGATTCTGAGTAACCGAAACGGCCCGGAGGGAGTCGAAGCTTATTGGAAGGCCGCGTACGCGAACGTGGAAGCGGCCCATCTCGCCGGGCTCCTGTCGGACGACCAGTGGATTCTGTACGAGGAGCTCTACGAGAACCGGGAGGTGGAGAACGGGAACGTCTATCCGCTGCCTGAGCTCTTCCAGGTTCACATGGAAGGGAAGGCCGCGGACGACAAGGCCGCGGCCGAGTACGGGGCCGGGCTCAGGCTGCCAAGCGCGGGGGGCTGGAGCTACGAACCGGAGGAGTGAGAGATGAGCGTTGGAACGCTGTGCGGAAGGCTGGCGCGCATCGGGCTGGTCGCGGGTCTCGTGGTCTGCGCCGTGGTCGTCTCCGGCTGCACGTGGGGGTGTTCCGGGAGCAACCACGACCACGCCGGCATCAGGGGCTCCGGCACGCTCGCGATCGAGGAGCACGATATCAGCGGCATCCATGAAGTCGCTGTCACGAACCAGGGCGACCTCTTCGTCGAGTTCGGCGACGACGAGGGCCTCAAGATCGAGGCCGAGGACAATCTGCTTCAGTACATCATCGTCAAGCAGAACGGCAGCAACCTCGTCATCGGCACGGAGAAGGGTGTCCACAACCTCAAGAACACGAAGCCGATCCGGTACTACCTCACGGTGTCCGATCTCGAGGAAGTGACGGCCACGAGCGCCGGCGACATCATGGTGCCGGAGGTGCGCAGAGAGCGCTTCCAGGCGACGGCGACGAGCGCCGGCGACATCACGATCGAGGCTTTCTACGGCGACTTCTTCCACGCGCACGTCACGAGCGCCGGAGACGTCTCCGTCAACGGCGGCGAGGTCGCGGTGATGGACATCGCTGTCTCGAGCGCAGGCGACTTCGACGGGCGGCACCTGAAGGCCATCCGCGCCGACGTCAGCATTTCGAGCGCGGGCGACGCCACGGTCTGGGTGACCGAGCATCTCGACGCTTCGATCTCGAGCGTCGGGGACCTCCGCTACATTGGAGATCCCGAACTCAACATCAGCAGGAGCTCGCACGGGAAGGCCGTGAAGCTCTCCGGCGGCGCCTAGCCCACGGCGGGCGGACCCCGCGGCCGGACCTCACGGCCGGCTCGCACATCGATTGCCATGGCCCGGCGGTCACGAGGCCGTCCCCGGGATGTTCCGGGGGCGTTCCCGGGGCCGCCGGGTCCGTGCGTTGGGGGCTGTCGCGCGGGGCCGCTGGCGCCTCGCCCGGCTCCCGGACGCCCCTCGAATTCCTTGAGCCCCGCCTCCGAAATCAGGTACACTGCCCACCTGCCGTACATTGCGACCTGACAGCCACGTCACGGGTGCCCGTCGACCACGAGGGGGGAGATCCGGATGAGACACGACGCGAGGGGAGTGGCAGGAGGAATGCGCCGCCTGGTCGGGGGCGTCTCGAGGGTCGCGGCGGGCAGGACCGCCGCCATGCTCGAGCGCGGCTGGGTCATCGCCAACCACAAGCTCGTCTCGTTTCACGCTGCGTTCATCTCGTCGGTTCTCAATCTTCCGGAGGCGGTCGAGGGGAAGCTCGGCACGCTCCGGTTCATGTTCGTTTCCGGGGAGACCGTGGTAAGCGCGGCCATCGTCTACCTCTCGTGGCACGTCGCGATCGCCGTGCACGAGCTCGGCCACTACGTCACTGCCGGCCGGCTCACGGCCCTGAACCGCGACTCGCAGGAGAAGTTCGACGCCGTCACGGCCGGCAGGTTCGGCGCGCGCCTCGGTCACTACATGCGCGCTTTCGTTACGATCCCGTGGGGCGGGTTCCCCGGCGTCAAGAAGGAAGAAGGGAACTTCGCGCCCGACGCTCCGTACAACCTCGCGGTCGCCGCGGCGGGACCCGTGTGGAGCCAGCGGCTCGCCTGGGTCTGCCTCCCGATCGGGATCGTCTGCATCGCGGCGGGACTCGCGACGCGCACGGAGGGGATCACCTACGTCGGACGGTTCTTCCTCGCGCCCGGACTCGTCGGGCTCCTCGACCGGTTCCTCGCGGACCGCGGCAAGCTCGCCGAGTACCGGAGGCGCGAGCGCCTCGCCAGGGAGAGGGCGGACGCCGCGGCGGAGTCGGTCGCCGAGGGGAGCTGGCTCGCGCAGGTCGGGGCCGTGAAGCAGAAGATGCTCACCACGCGGATCCAGGAGGTGGTGCTCCCGGACGGGACGAAGGTCAAGGCGCCGTGGCAGTTCCGGAACTGCGCGATGGGCGGCCGCCACACCGAGAAGGAGTACCCCGAGAGCAACATCAGCATGCAGGAGTCGATGTTCATCCCGCTCTCCGCGAAGCCGTACGAGGAAGCGCAGGAGATGACGGTCCGACTCCAGTCGCGCCTGAAGGAGATCCTCGAGTCGGCGCCGGGGGCGAAGGTCATGGGCGTCGGGCTCGAGGGCGGCCTCGCGCCGTACATCGACAAGGAGCCCGGGGACCGCGTGCCCGAGCAGCGGATGTGGCGCCTGATGAAGCAGACCATCCTCGATTCCGAGCTCGTGCCGGGCGTCGACGTCGCGATCGCGCTCGACCCCGCCGCGTCTGAGCTCGAGAACGCCTACCGCGACGAGATGGGCCAGAAGGACTCGGTCGGGATGTACCGCTTCTGGCGCGACAAGACCAAGATCGACATGAGCCGCGACGAGATCCTCGAGCTCTACCGGGGCGCGATGGAGGAAGGCGTCCCGATCCTCTCGGTCGAGGACGG
>JALGVN010000268.1 GCA_025774645.1 bacterium | reverse complement strand
CGCACGCGGGCCCTGTCGCGCTGTGTGGCCCATGAGTGACACCGCCCGCCGCATTCGGTCGACCTACGAGGCGCTCCATGGCGCCTTCGGAACGCAGGACTGGTGGCCCTCCGAGTCCGCGTTCGAGACAGTGGTCGGCGCCGTCCTCACCCAGTTCACCTCCTGGAAGAACGCGGAGCTCGCAATCGGGAGCCTCCGACGGCGGCACGCCCTCACCCCGGAGGGACTCGCGGCCCTCGGCGGGGAGGAGCTCGAGAAGCTCATCAGGCCGTCCGGCTTCTACCGGCAGAAAGCGCGGACCCTGAAGTCACTCCTTGCGACCATCGGCGGGTTCGAGGGCGGGCTGGATGCGATGCTCGAAGGAGACGCCGGGCGTCTTCGGGCGGAACTCCTCGCCACCAGGGGAATCGGACCCGAGACGGCGGACGCGATCCTGCTGTATGCGGCCGGTCATCCCACCTTCGTCGTCGACGCCTACACGGTGCGATTCGCCGGGCGCCACGGACTCCTCGGCGGCCACGCCTCCTACGATGAGGTGCAGAACATCTTCCTCGAGGCGCTTCCGGCAGACGTCGTCGTCCTCGGAGAATTCCACGCTCTCCTCGTGTTGCTGGGGAAGGAGTACTGCCGTCCCGAACCACGCTGCGCCGCGTGCCCTCTGCGGGACGATCTTCCGGTCGACGGCCCCATCCCCGGACCGAGCGCGCGCGAGTCGAGGGAGAGAAGCTGAGGAGCGTTCGGCACCTGCAGGACCCCTACGGCCGCCTAATTCAGGCGAATCTCCCTCACCGCTCGTTCACGTTCCTGCTTCCCGCCTTGACAGCCACGCGGCCAGGCATCAAGCTGGAGTCAAGCAACCGGTTCTGTTGACCCCCTGGCCGACGGCCCGGAGCGCAGGAGTCGACGCGCTCTCCGGCCGAGCGGCCCGGTGACGTCTATCGCGGAACCCCGGGAGCGCTCCGGGAACTGGATGAGACATGCGAGCAGTCACGTGCTTCCGATGGGTCGGGCTTGCCGTTGCGGTGTTCGCGGCGGCATGCGCCGCCTCTGCCGGAACGGTGGACTACGAGTTCGAGTTCGCCGAGCAGGAGCTCAGCGTGGCGGTCTTCGGCGGCTATGACTTCGTCACGCTGCCCGGGTGCGACGTGACCCGCGAGCCGGGTCGCCCGCAGCTTCCCGTCCTGCCGGCGACGATCGTCCTTCCCCCAGGGGCCTCTGTCACCGGCCTCGAGGTCGTGAGCGCGGAGAGCAGAGAGCTCCTCGGTCAGTTCAACCCCAGGCCGGCTCAGCGACCGAGAATCCTCCCGATACCCGGCATCGAGCTCCCTGACTGGGACTTCACGCCTCCCGACGCGGCCGTCTACGCGGCCGGCGCGCCGTACCCGTCCACCATCGCCAGACTGACCTCGACCGGCAGACTCTCGGCCAACACAGCCGCGGGCCTGCTCGTCTATCCGGTCCAGTTCATCCCCGACGCCGGGAAGCTCCGCTTCTTCCGGCGAATCGTCGTCCGCGTCCATTACGAGGACGGACCACCACCGGGCAGGCTGACGCCGAGGCACGCCGTCAGGAAGTTCGGCCGCTCCGTCGTGTCGAACCCGCGCGGGCTCGCGCTATCGCGGGGATCCATCTCGCCCGCAGAGACGTTCCTCGATGAAGACGATGTCGAGTACGTCATCATCGCGGACGACGACCACGACGGCGCGTTCCGGCCTCTTGCGGACTGGAAGACGCGGAAGGGGATTCCGGCAGAGATCGTCACCACGCAGTGGATCGACGCGACCTACTCCGGCGACGACCTCGCCGCCAAGATCAGGAACTTCGTGGCCGACGCCTACGAGTCCTGGGGGACCGTGTGGGTCCTGCTCGGAGGCGACACGCCGTGGGTCCCGACGCGCTTGGCGTACGCGATGACCTGCGAGGCCGGCGGACACGCCGACGAGGACGCGATCGCGTGCGACCTCTACTTCGGCGATCTCGACGGCGACTGGAACGCCGACGGCGACGACACCTACGGAGAAGTCGACGACGCGATCGACCTCTACCCTGAGGTGTTCGTGGGCCGCGCGTCCGTGACGGTCGGCGACGAGGCGACGGTCTTCGTGAACAAGGTCCTCTCTTACGAACGGGCCCTCGACACGAGCCACAACCTCGACATGCTCATGGCCGCCGAGATCCTGTGGCAGGACCCGTTCACCGACTCAGGCATCGCGCTCAACCTCATCGACAGAGACTACGTTCCCCCGCGCTACGACCCGATCACCAAGCTGTACGAGACCCTCGGGAACGAGACGGTGGATTCGGTCATCGCCGCGCTCAACGCGGGGCAGGGACACGTCCTCCACAGCGGACACGCGTGGTACACGGTGATGGGCTGCGGGGACGGCTACATGAGCCGGACGGACGTCGACGGTCTGACGAACGCGAGCGGCCAGCCGCTTCTCTACTCGATCGGCTGCTGGCCGGCCGCGTTCGACCTCGACCAGCACTGCATCGCCGAGCACTTCCTCCGGAACCCCGACGGCGGCGCGACCGCCTTCATCGGCAACAGCCGGTACGGCTGGGCGTCGCCGGGCAATCCCGGATACGGCTACTCGGAGAGGTTCATGCAGGAGTTCTACCGCCAGCTCTTCGTCGAGCGGGTCGGGAACGCCGGGGCGGCGCTCGCGGCGGCGAAGGCGACCCTGATCCCCTTCTCCCAGGCGGAGAACGTCTACCGCTGGCACCAGTACGAGCTGAACCTCCTCGGCGACCCGGAGATGCAGATCTGGACCGACGAACCGCTCCAGCTCACGGTGTCGCACCCCGACACGGTCGTCGCGGGGGCGTCGTCGTTCGACGTGGTCGCCTGGACGACACAGGGCCCCGTGGAGGGCGCCCTCGTCTGCGTCATGAATGGAAGCGACGTCTACTCGCGGGCGCTGACGGCGGCCGACGGGTCCGCCGTCCTCGCCATCGATACGGTCATGCCCGACAGCCTGCACGTGACCGTGAGCGGCATGAACCTCGCCCCGTACGAGTCCACCGTGCCGGTCCACCTCACCGGCGTCTATCTGCGGACCGCCGGCTTCACTCTCGACGACTCGCTTGGCAACGGCGACGGGCTCGCGGGACCAGGCGAGGACCTGGAGCTGTCGCTCCGGGTGAGGAACTTCGGTACCGAGGGCTGAGCATCACTTCCGACGAAGCGCGCGGCGCGTGGTCGGGAGCCATCACCCTGTCTATCTGCGCGCCCGTCCTCGCGGCGGGATCGTACGACACCGACGACACGTGGGGCGGTGACGGCGACGGTGTTCCCGAGCCGGGCGAGAACGTGCGCGTCATGGTCGAGATCGTCAACCGCGGACACTCGGACGCAACAGACGTGACCGCGTCGCTCGGTTCGGACGACCCGGGAATCGTCGTCACTGTCGGAGTCGCCGAGGTGCAGCGCGTCGCGGCGGGGGAGTCGTCGCAAGCGGTCTTCGAGATCGGGATCGGCCACGGCGTGAGCGCCCCGTATTTCCCCGAGCTGATGCTCGACCTCGAAGCGGGGGGAGAGATGGCGTGGTCCGACACGCTCGTCGTCGCCATCGGGAGCGCCGGGTTCGCGCACGACTTCGAGCAGGGCGACCAGGGCTGGACCCACGGCGGGAGCTCCGATCTCTGGAACCGTACGGACAACCGCTCGCACTCGGGATCGACGAGCTGGTACTGCGGCACGCCCGGGAGCTGGGTGTA
This sequence comes from bacterium, assembly GCA_025774645.1. Taxonomy (GTDB): domain Bacteria; phylum Joyebacterota; class Joyebacteria; order Joyebacterales; family Joyebacteraceae; genus JALGVN01. The sequence continues at coordinate 2,763 of JALGVN010000268.1, read as the reverse complement.
CGTCAACGAGATGGACAGCTTCCTCGACTCGCCGCCGTTCGTCCTCGGTTCCGACATGGAGCTCTCGTTCTGGTGCTGGTACAGCCTTCCCATCTATCACGAGGACGGGCTCTTCGTGGAGCTGCTCTCGTCCGACGGCGCGGCCATCGACACGCTCGACTTCATCGGAAGTGGGGGCGCGCTGGAGACGCTGGGTTCGATCGGGAACGACTGGCTCGAATACCGTTACTCGCTCGAGGGACAGACGGGCGACACCGTGCGCGTGAGGTTCCGCTTCTCGACCGATGCTTCGGACGTCGATGAGGGGGTATACATCGACGACGCAGCCGTTGCCACGGGGGTAGCGCCCAGCGGTACCGGCGTCGAAGAGCACGAACCGGAGAAGCCCCGCATCGGCTACCTCCATCAGAACACACCCAACCCGTTCGGCCTGCAGACGGCCGTCACGTTCTCCCTCCGGAAGTCGGGAGACGTGGTGCTCGCCATCTACAACATCCAGGGCAGGTTGATCAGAACGCTGGCGGAAGGCCCGCACTCCGCGGGGGACCACGAGGTGACCTGGGACGGCAAGGATGATCTCGGGGCCGACGTCGCGGCCGGGATGTATCTCTACAGACTGGCCATCGGCGAGTTCGAAGAGGCCCGGAAGATGATCCTCGTCCGGTAGGGGGCGGGGGGCTGGAGGGCAGGCACCGTGGGACCCCTTCCCACAACACCTGTTGCCGAAGTCAGGATCGTCGAGGAAGACCGGCGACTCGCGCGGGTTTCCCGGTCGACGCTCACCTATATGTACGATTCCGGGGTCGGCCTCGAGAGCCGGCTTCGATGGCACCGTGGGAACCTCCGATTCTACGCGGACGAAGCGCACGACCTCGTTGAAGCCATGAGGCTTGCCGGACGTCTCACCGGCGTGGACAGAAACATCGCGCGCGCCGGCCGGCGCAATGATCGGATGCGCGCGGAGATCGTGCGTCGTGAGGTCGAGAGACGGGACCCCTGACGCGGCCGGAAGGGTGCATGTCTTTGGGCTTTACAGCAGGGGGCTGCTGTGCTACAAGTGACGCGAATACCCGCGAGAGGATCCGACCGCCTGAGGCTATCGATGGCTGTGCGGAAGTCGTGTTGGTACATCCTGGTGGCGCTCCTGGCGGTCGCGTTCGCGGCGCCCGGGGCAGATGCCGCCAACAAGTACGCGGGCGAGTTCCTGACCCACGGCGTCGGTGCGAGGGCGCTCGGCATGGGGAGCGCGTTCGTCGCGGTCGCCAACGACGCGTCTGCCGGATACTGGAACCCGGCCGGGGTGGTCGACGTCCCCACTAAGGAAGTGCAACTGATGCACTCCGAGACGTTCGGCGACGTCGTGAACTACGACACGGGCGCGTACGTGCACCCGTTCTCGGGTGGCGGGGCGATGGCAGTGACGATCGTCCGACTGGCCGTCGACGACATCCCGTTCACCGACTTTGAGTCGGACGAGGACAGGATCTACTACGATCCCGCCAGGATCAACTGGGAGAGCGACGCGGAGACTGCGGCCCTCGTGACCTACGCGCGGAAGCTCTCCGACGACCTCAGGCTCGGCGGGAATCTCAAGATCGTGTGGAAGAGCATCGGGGACTACTCGTGCTACGGCCTCGGCTTCGATCTGGGGGCCAAGTACGACGTCTGGAAACACACGACGATCGCCGCGAACATCCAGGACCTCACGACGACGTTCCTCGTCTGGGACACGTCCGAGCGCGAGCAGATCATGCCGACGGCGAAGCTGGGGGTCGCCTACACTCAGCCGATACCGTCGATGGAGAGCACGATCATCGTCGCCGCCGACATGGACGTCCGTTTCGAGAACCGGATCACGGCGGACCAGTATCACTGGGGCGAGATCACGGCGGACACGCACCTCGGCCTCGAAGCGACCTACAAGAAGCTCGTGAGCATCCGCACCGGACTCGCTATCGGACAGCTGACAGCGGGCGCAGGACTCAGGCTCGCCGGGTTCAGCATCGACTACGCGTTCGGAAAGCACGAGTATCTCGACTCGAGTCACAGGGTCTCGGCAGCGTACGCATTCTGACAGCGCGCGGGACCCGCGGGGCTCGACAGCAGCGAACGGAAGACCGGACAGAGAGACGCGCGGGCCCGACGCGCCGTCCACGGAGAATCCCCTCCTGGGGAAGGAGAAGCACTAAGATGAGAGGACCCCTATCGAGACGGCTGACAGCAGCCACAATCGTCGTGGCGGCTGCCGCACTCACGTTCTCTGCGGGGTGCGACAAGAAGGCCTCGGACCCCGACATCGATCCGCCAACCGGGTCGACGATCGAGAACCCGCTCGACGGAGAGAGCCTGAGCAGCGAGACGATCAACGTACGCGGCCGCGCCGAGGTCGGCGCCACCGTCGAGATTCTCGTCAACGACGTGCTTCAGGGGGCCGGCGTCGCAGCAGTGGCCTACCCACCCGACGGCGGACTCGGACGGTACACGGTCGAGGACGTCGAACTCGGCGGCGAAGGGCACAAGGTCCTCAAGGCGATCGTCACGGACCTCTACGGCAACACGGCCACGGACCCCGTCGTGATCGAGGTCGAGCTGGACATAACGCCGCCGCCTGTCGCGTTCGAGCAGGTGATCGACGCGGCGTACGACACGCTCGACATCTGGGCAACTGGGCTCCCGCAGGTCACGGCCGTTGGCCGGACCGACACGACCGCTTCGGAGACGCGCGTCCGGTACGGCATCAACGCGTTCCGGCCGGCCCACTCG
>JALGVN010000267.1 GCA_025774645.1 bacterium | reverse complement strand
CTTGAGACGGTCCGTCATGGCGTCGGAGTCGAGCGACACGGTCTCTCTGCCCAGGAGGTCGTCAAGCTCGACCTCGCGGAGCTGGCTGATCGCGACGTTCCCGAGGATGATCTCCCAGACGCCAGGGACGATCTTGAACGACCGTCCGGCCTCCTCGCAGAGCCGCACGACCTCGCGGATCGTGTGGCCGGAGGCCGACGGGATGGCGATCACGATCTGCTGGACGTCGTGTTCGTCGGAGACCGCCACGAGGTCGCCGGTCCGGCCGATTACCGGAACGCCCTCGATCTCGCGCCCGGTCTTCGACGGGTCGTCGTCGAGGTAGCCCACGACGACGTAGCCCTGCTCGGGACGCCCGGCCATCTCCTGCGCGACCATGCGGCCGGCAGCACCGGCGCCCACGATGAGGATACGCACTCTGTCTTTCGACTCGCTCATTCCGGTTCTTCCACCTGCCTCACATCACGCTGTGCGCCGGGCCGGAGCGCTCGCCGCGCCGCCCGGCGCCTGAGTGCCTCGTCTTCGATCGGTCGGCCACGTCGGCTGCCAACACGTCGGCTACCAGATCACCGCGACCTTCGTGAAGGTCGTCCGGCCGTCCGGCTGCTCGACCCTGACCACGTAGACCCCGCTCCCCGCCTTGGACCCGGACGAGTCGAGGATGTCCCAGACGTAGGGCTGCTGCCGGGTCTCGAGCACGCGGACCGACTCGCCTGTGATGTCGAGTATCTCGACCTTCGATCCGTCGGGCGCGCCGACGATCTCGAGGCTCTTGTCGTACGTGTCCGAGCGCCACGGGTTCGGGAAGCCGTAGACTTCGCCTGCCGCCGGGGCGATTCCCCCGCGAAGGACGTTCAGGGCCGTCGTCTGCTCGTCGACATCGAGCGACAGCGCCCAAATGTCTCCGTTGATGCGGTCGACGGCGATCGCGTCGACCACGTCGCCGGCGAGGCCGTCGTTATCGCTTGTGTAGGTAGCAGTTACCGTGCCGTTCGGGTAGAGCGCGGCGACCCCCTCGTCCGTGCCGACCCAGACGAGCCCCAGGGCGTCGCTGTCGATGGCGAGCATCTGGGATCCCGGCAGCCGGGGGTCGTCCACCGTGGTCCAGGCGTCGTCGGAGGGGTCGTAGAACGCGAGGCCGTCGAGCGTGCCGACCCACACCTTGCCATCCTGCGCAACGTGGAAGGTGTGGACTAGGTTGCTCGGCAGCCCGCTCGACACGTCGTGGTGGGTCCAGACGTCGTCGTCCCAGTCGTCGAGATCGCCGTACTGCCAGACGTCCAGCCCGACCGAGTGGTAGCCGATCCAGAGGGCACCGTCGTGGTCGACGGCGACAGCGCGCACGTCGTCGTCGAAGAACTCCGTCTCGTACGGGGGCAGGGCGTTGTCGAAGTGTCGCCACTCGTCGTCGGCGATGGTCGAGGGGTCGTTCTCGATGAGGTGCTCCACGACGACCTCGTGGGCGTGGTCCTCGTCCCTGCAGCCGAACCACTTGTCCCCCGCGTCGGTCTCCGTCATGGAGAAGATCCGCTTGTTCCAGAACTGCGAGCCGCCGGGCGCGTATGTGTAGGCGTACCAGAGATCGTCGTTCTTCGCGTCGAGCGTCCCGCGGTCGTCGAGCCGGTCGGCCGTCAGCGGCCAGTCGCGCGTCACCCACTTGTCGCCGTTCGAGTCGACGTACATGTTGTAGCCCCAGGAATCGAAGCTGAGTCCGCCGTCCTCCTGCAGGTGGTTGACCCACCCGCTCCCGTCGTATCCCCAGAGCCCCTCGGTCCTGGCGGAGAGCCACACGGTGCTGCCGTCGATCGCCATGCCGAGGATCCGCGGCTGGTTGCCCGGATCGTCTCCGATGGGAACCTGTTCCCAGGCCTGTGCTGCGGCAGAGCCGGCGAGGAAGAGCGCCACGAGCACAAGAGACGTCGTCAAGAGCGTCTTCATGGATGTCCTTTCTCGTTCTACGTGCGCGCGCATCCACCTCCGACACACCGCGTGAGCCAGCGGAGCAGGATGCGCACGTCCCCGCCGAGCGACCAGTTCTGAACGTAGTAAGCGTCGAGCGCCGCCGGATCGCCTTCCTCTTCGTCGCCCGGATCGACCGCGACCCGCGAGAGTCCCGTGACGCCGGGCCGCGCGTCGAAGCGGAGTCGCTCGCGGCCCTCGAATCGCGCGGCGCTTTCGGGCGGCAGCGGCGCCGGCCCGACGAGGCTCATGTCGCCCTTCCACACGTTCAGGAGCGACGGAAACGTCGAGAGCCCGTGCCGGTCGGCGAACCTCCGGAAGGCGGACGGCGAGTCGGTCGGGTTCGGAACGTACATGTCGAAGGGCCTCGCGTCCAGACCGGCGCGCGAGGTCGAGACGAACGCGCGCAACCCGCGTGCCGCAGCGCCGAGCGCGGTGAGCGCGAGCACGGGTGACCAGATCGCGATGAGGATGCCGGAGAGAACCACGTCGACGGCGCGCTTGGCGCCCGCGCCGGCCATGAGCAGAGCCTCTCTCTCGAACGAAACGACCGGCACGTCGAGGAACTCCTCGACCTTCGCGCGCTGCGTCAGGATCCCCGAGAGGCCCGACACCATCTTGACGTCGACGGTGCTGCGGCGCGCGGTCATGAGGAAGTCCGCGACGGTGTCGCCCGGCAGGTCCGGGTCGCCGAAGATGACCTCCCCCACCCGCTGTTCGTCGACGAGGCGCGGCAGGTCCTCCAGGCTGCCCAGGACGGGGAGCCCCACGTCTCCAGGCGCCTCCCCGACAGCGACGAGGCCCGCGAGGTCGTAGCCGAGCTCCCGATGCGCGACGATCCGCCGCCCGAGCCTGAGCGCCGTAGGACCCGTCCCGACGATGGCGACCCGGGTGAGATCGAAGCGCCCGGCGCGCACTCGCCGGTGGACGCCTCTGAGGAAGAGGCGGAAGACCGTCGCGAGGACGACCGTCACAACGCAGAAAGCGCCCACGAGGACGCGTGAGTAGACCGTCTGAGACGTCAGGAACGTGCTGGCCATGAGGATCACGGACGAGACGAACGTTGCGCGGAACACCCTGAGGAGGAGGTCCGAGCCGGACTCGCGCGCGCTCGAGCCGCCGTAGAGCCCGAAGAACGCGAAGGAGAACACGAACACGATGTTCGCGAAGACGATGAACGGGCCGTAGATCTGGTAGCCGAACATGGGCTTCTCGAAGACGCGCCCGAGGTTCAGCCTCAGGAAGTAGGCCAGCCAGAACCCGAGGTTGACGGCCACCAGGTCGGAGACGAGCAGGATCGCTCTGAGGATGACCCCGCGGTACTTCTTCACGCCGTAGATCACCTCTCCCCTCTTCTCGTAGAAGTGGATCATCGACATCACGTGGATCACGAGCATCCTCGTGATGCCGGGGCGCGCGCTCTCACGCGC
>JALGVN010000266.1 GCA_025774645.1 bacterium | reverse complement strand
TCTTCGGTCGCCGCGTTCTTCGCGAGCCTCGGTGGATCATCGAACGCGACGTGCAGCCGCTTCGCGGGCCCCGGAAAGACCGGGCAGTTCTCGTTCGCGTGGTCACAGACTGTGATCACGAAGTCGAACCGCACGTCCGAGAGATCGTCGACGCTCTTCGAACGCTGCGCGGAGATGTCGACCTCGGCTTCTTTCATCACCAGGACGGCGCGCGGGTCGATGCCGTCGGGCGCGATGCCGGCGGAGTAGGCCTCGATCGCGTCACCCTTGAGGTGGCGCGTCCACCCCTCCGCCATCTGGCTCCGGCACGAGTTCCCGGTGCAGAGGTACAGAACCCTGGGCCTTGCGCTCACGTGCGTCTCCTAGGTCCCTCCGAGGAGTTTCTTGATCTCGTCGACGGACAGCAGTTTCCCGGTGCTCTTCACCTGGCCGTCGACCGCGAGACCTGGAGTCATCATGATGCCGAACTTCATGATCTCGTTGATGTCGGTGACCTTCTCGAGCTCGCAGTCGAGGCCGAGCTCTTCGGCGGCGACGGCGGCGTTCTCCGCGAGCTGCCTGCACTTTGGGCACCCCGTCCCGAGTATCTGGATCTTCATCGCGTGCTCCTATCCGAAGAGCGTTCCGTAGATCATCCCCGACGCGGTCGCCATCACGACGACGAGCGCGACGTAGACGAGCGTCTTCTTCGTTCCCATGACACTGCGGATGACGAGCATGTTCGGAAGCGAGAGCGCCGGCCCCGCGAGCAGGAGCGCGAGCGCCGGTCCCTTGCCCATGCCGTTTCCGATGAGCCCCTGGAGGATCGGCACCTCCGTGAGCGTCGCGAAGTACATGAACGCTCCGGCCACCGAGGCGAACGCGTTCGCGCCGAGCGAGTTCCCCCCGACCGCGCGCGCCACCCAGGACGAGGGGATGATCCCCTCGTGGCCCGGGCGCCCGAGCAGGAGCCCCGCGACCAAGACGCCGATCAGGAGGAGCGGGAGGATCTGTTTCGCAAAGCCCCACGACGAGTCGAACCACTCCTCCATCTCGCCCTTCGTGGTCGCGGCCGCCACCGAGAGACCGACGATTCCCGCCGCGAACGCGACCATCGGGTGTCCCGGGAGAGCGAATGCCAGGACCACCGCGGGCGCCGCTGCGAGGGCGGCCTTCCGGAGCGGCAGCCCGAACCAGACGACGAGCGCCGCGCCGAGCCCGACCGCCAGGATCGACGTCAGGAACCACTTCGATCCGTGGACGACCGCCCACGGTCCGCTCGCGTCGCGCGCTCCCGCCCAGTTGGCGAAGACGAGAATCCCGACCATGAGCGCGAAGTAGACGGCAGTCATCCGGAGCGGTCTTCCTTCGGAGGGCTCGGGAGTCGCGAGCTGTGCCTCGGCCTTCTCGATCTCCTCGTTCCGGAAGAACAGGTGCATCAGGAGCCCGATGACGACGCTGAACAAGACCGCACCGACGGCGCGCGCGATCCCGAGCTCTGGGCCGAGCACGCGCGCGGTGAGGATGATCGCGAGAACGTTGATGGCGGGGCCGGCGTAGAGGAACGCGGTCGCTGGACCGAGCCCCGCTCCCATCCGGTAGATTCCCGCGAAGAGGGGAAGCACCGTGCACGAACAGACGGCGAGGATCGACCCCGACACTGAGGCGACACCGTACGCCAGGGGCTTCGGCGCGCGGGCACCGAGGTACTTCATGACGGAGTCCTTCCGCACGAAGACCGCGATGGCTCCCGCGATCAGGAACGCCGGAAGAAGGCACAGGACGACGTGCTCTCTCGCGTACCACTTCACGAGCGCGAAGGACTCGACGAGCGCGTTATCGAAACGGGCCTGCCCGACAGGAAGGAAGAAGGCCGCCAGAAAGACGGCCGTCATCAAGAGAAGCGCCTTCCACTCACGCTGCAGGTTCATGCCCTACCCTCGCTCTGAACGTCTTGCGCGGCGCCGGCGCCGTGCCACCCGCCGCTAGTGCCCGGCGAGGACGATGTAGACGCCTCCGAGAATGACGAGAACGCCGCAGACCCTTCTGAGGATCACGGCGCCTCGGGAGCGCTCGTTCCAGTTCAGATACCGCTGGACGATCTCGGTGAACGTCCCCGCGAGGACGATCACCGACGAGTGCCCGACGCCGTACGCCAGGAGCAGCGCGACCGCGTACGCGGCGCTCGTCGACGCCACCTGGAGCGTGACGCCGAGGACGGGCGCCATGAACGCGAACGTGCAAGGCCCGATGGCGACCCCGAAGACGAGACCGAGAAGGAACGCGGCCAGCGGTCCGCGGCGCCGGAAGGCGATCTGGCCCGGGCCCGTCCATGGGATCGGAATCACATCCAGGAGCACGAGGCCGAAGACGACGAACAGCCCGGCGACGATGTACGTCCCGACCCTGCCGATGTCGCCGAGGATCCGCCCGGCGATCGCGGTCGCGACGCCGATCCCGGCGATCGTCACGAGCATGCCCACGGCGAAGAGCGCGGAGATCGCGAACGCACGGCGCGTCGAGATCCTCCCCTGCCCATCGACGAACCCGACGATGAGCGGGATGCTCGCGAGATGGCACGGGGACAGGACGGCGCTCAGCATACCCCAGAGGAACGACGCGGCGATGGCGACGGCCGGCGCGCCTTCGACGGCTCTCGACAGCGCTGTGAAGAGCTCTCCCATTCTGCTCGAATCCCTCCGTCACGCAGCCGGCCCGACTCACGGGCCGACAGATTCGTTCACTCCTCGAACGCGTACCCGAGCTCCGCCCACTCCGCGAGGATGTCCTCCCTCGAGAAGAAGCCCTGGTGCCGGAAGAGCTCGTTCCCTTCGGAATCGAAGAAGATCTGGGTCGGGATGATGCTGATCCCGTACTCGCGTCCCGCGTCGCGGTCCTCCCTGGTGTCGATGAAGACGACCTCGAACTGCCCCTCGAACGTCTCCCGCATCTCGTCGAGGATGGGTGCCATCGCCTTGCACGGCACGCACGTGGTGGAACCGAGGTCGACCAGCCGCGGAAGTCCGGTCTCGCTCGCGACCGCTCCAGACTCCGCGGCGCCCTCGGGAGGCGGCTCCGGTGTCTCGCGGCAGGCTCCCGCGAAGAGGGCGAGCGCCGCAAGTACTGCCACAATGGTCAACGTGCGTGTTCTCATTCGCTGTCTCCCTCGCTGTCCCACTCCTCGTCTCCCTGTGGGTCCCCCACCTTGCGGTCGATCATCTGTCGCGGCGCTGCTTGGGCGCGCACGACGCGCCGTCGCCGCCGCGGATCACGGCCTCTATGCAGTCGAAGAAGTCGAGCACGCACCCCATCCGGAGCGAGTAGTAGACCTCCGAGCCCCGCTTCTCGGCCCGAACGATGCCGACCGCCTTGAGCACCGAGAGGTGCTTCGAGACCGTCGACATGTCGGCGCCGATCTTCTC
>JALGVN010000265.1 GCA_025774645.1 bacterium | reverse complement strand
CAAGCGCGGGAGGAAGGTATTCCTCACGGTCGGCCTCGCGATCCTCTCGCTCTTCTCACTCGCGTACCTCCGGGTCGAGACCGCGGGCCAGCTGATCCTCGTCCGCGCGCTCCACGGGGCTTCCGCAGGACTGGTCATTCCCATCGCTCAGGCGTACATCGGCGAGATCTCGCCAAAGGGGAGGGAAGGGACCTACATGGGGACCTTCACGGTCTCCCTCTTCCTGGCGTTCGGTATCGGTCCCCTCCTCGGCGGCCCTCTCGCGGACCGGTTCGGGATGGGGGCGCCGTTCATCGTGATGGGCAGCCTCGCGGCGACTGCGTTCCTCCTCGTCCTCCTGTTCCTCCCCGAGCTCGGCGTCCACAAGGAACGGTGGAAGAAGCGCGTCCCCGTGAGCGTGCTCCTGGCGGAGCCCATCGTGATCGCCCTCCTCCTCTTCCGCATCGCCGTCTCGTTCGGGCGGGGCGTGGTCATCCCGTTCCTCCCGTTCGTCGCGGAGTCGCGCGGCGCGTCGCTCTCGATGATCGGCGTCCTCCTCGCGACGAACATCCTCCTGGCGGGGCTTCTCCAGATCCCGTTCGGACGGCTGGCGGACCGCGTGTCGAAGCCGCTCCTCATGGGACTCGGGATCATCGCGAGCGCGGCGGTCATTTTCGCGATTCCGTACTGCACGAGCATCAGGTCGCTCTTCTTCCTCCAGGCCGCGACGGGAGCCGCCGGCGCGCTCGGTTTTCCGGCGGGGCTCGCGATGGCGACCCAGTGCGGCAGGCGCTTCCACGGCATGGGCACGATGATGGCGGTCTACAACACCGGCATGAGCATCGGTCTCATCCTGGGACCGCTGGGCGGAGGGTTCATCGAAGGCATCTTCGGGCTTGACTTCGTCTTCAAGGGTGGTTCTCTAGTGGTCGTCGCGGGGTTCGTCGCGTACTTGTTGCTGATGCGGAGGGCGAAGGGGACGGGATCGCTCCAGTGCATCGAAGAGACCCCGGAGGACGAGGCCGCACCCGAACCCCACTCGGAGCCGTCCCGGGGCGAGCGGGTCGGGAAGCCGGCCTAGCTCATCCCTCTATATATAGAGGAAGGGAGAACGGAACATGCGGAAAGCCACAGCGCTCTTGCTCGCGGTCTTCATCGTCGCGTTCGCCGCAGGATGCAACACCTCGCGTGAGGGTGAGGGCAGCGAGGCCTTCCGCGTGGGCATGGTCTTCGACGTCGGCGGGAAGGGCGACAAGTCGTTCAACGACTCCGCCTACCGTGGGCTCCTCCGCGCCGCCGACGACTTCGGCCTCGAGCACACCGAGTTCGAGCCGGGTCAGGACGCGGACCGGGAGACCGGACTCCGGAAGCTCGCGCAGGCCGATTACGACGTCATCGTCGGTGTCGGGTTCCTCTTCAGTGAGGCGATGAGGAAGGTGGCCGTCGATTACCCGGACGTCAGCTTCGCGTGCATCGACTTCGACGCGCGGCCCGATGAGACTCTCCCCCCTAACCTGGCCGGGCTCACGTTCCGCGAGGAGGAGGGGTCGTTCCTGGTCGGCGTGCTCGCGGCGATGTACACGCAGACCGGGCGGATCGGGTTTGTGGGAGGGATGGACATCCCGCTCATCCACAAGTTCGAGGCGGGCTACATCGCGGGGGCGCGGTACGTGACCCCCGGGATCTCCACGACCGTGGCCTACGTGGGCACGACGCCGCAGGCGTTCGCCGATCCTGCCAGGGGCAAGGAGCTCGCCCTCCTTCAGTACGGCCGCGGCGTCGACGTCATCTACCACGCCTCCGGCAGCACCGGGAACGGAGTGATAGAGGCGGCGAAGGAGGCCCGCAAGTACGCGATCGGCGTCGATTCGAACCAGAACTACATGGCGCCGGGCAACGTCCTGACGAGCATGGTGAAGCGCGTAGACAACACGGTGTACAAGGTCATCCAGTCGGCCCTCGAGGGGACGTTCGAGGGCGGCCTCAGGCAGTTCGGTCTCGAGGAAGACGGTGTGGCGTACGCCGTCGACCAGTACAACGAGGACATGATCACCGACGAGATGATCGCCCGCGTTGAGGAGGCGAAGGCCGCGATCGTGGCCGGCGAGATCATCGTCCCGAAGGAGTAATCCCGCTCCCCGGAGGCGTCGTAGGAATGTCAGAGACGAACGCGATCGAGATGCGCGGGATCACCAAACGATACCCGCGCGTTCTCGCAAACGACCGCGTCGACTTCGACGTCCGCGAGGGCGAGATCCACGCCATCGTCGGCGAGAACGGCGCCGGCAAGTCTACCCTGATGAAGGTCCTCTACGGGCTCGTTGCTCCCGACGCTGGAGAGATCCGCCTCGAGGGGAGGCCGCTCACTCGCCATCGCCCGGCGGACGCCATCCGGGCGGGCGTCGGGATGGTCCACCAACACTTCATGCTCGTCGACACGCTGACCGTCGCGGAGAACGTCATCCTCGGCAAGGAGCCCACGAGAGGTGTCCTGATCGACGCCGCGGCCGCGCGCGAACGCGTCGAGACGCTCTCCAGTGAGTACGGCTTCGAGCTCGACCCGGACGAGGTCATAGAGAACCTCTCCGTCGGTCTCGAGCAGAGGGTCGAGATCGTCAAGGTCCTCTACCGAGGCGCGAGGATCCTCATCCTCGACGAACCGACCGGTGTCCTCACCCCTCAGGAAGTCCGCGAGCTCTTCGGCATCCTCCGCGCTCTCAGGGAGAGCGGCCGCACGATCGTCTTCATCACCCACAAGCTCGACGAGGTCATCGAGCTCGCCGACCGCGTCACCGTCATGCGCGACGGTCGAGTGACCGGCATCGTCGAGGCCGCCCAGACAACGAAGGAAGAGCTCGCCAGAATGATGGTCGGGCGCGACGTCCTCCTCCGCGTCTCGAGGGAAGAGGGCAAGCCCGGCGACACGGTGCTCTCGGTGACCGGGCTCTCGGCGGTCGGGCGGAAGGGGACCGAGGTCCTCCGATCCGTCGACGTCGAGATCCGCTCCGGCGAGGTTCTCGGGATCGCGGGCGTCCAGGGGAACGGACAGACGGAGCTCGTCGAGATCATCACGGGTCTCCGGAAGGCGACGTCCGGCCGAGTCACGTTGCACGGCGCCGACGTCACGAACCGGGCGCCACGCGAGATCCGCGATCTCGGAGTGGCGCACATCCCGGAGGATCGCCAGGCGCGCGGTCTCGTCCTCGGCTTCACGATCGCGGAGAACCTCGTGCTCGGGCGGCAGCACCGGGAGCCGTTCTCGCGACGGGGGCGTCTCTGCCTCGACGCGATGAAGGACCACGCCGCGAGACTCATCGAGGAGCACGACCTCAGGCCGGCCGACCCCGACACGGAGGCCGTGAACCTCTCCGGCGGGAACCAGCAGAAGCTCATCGTCGCGCGCGAATTCGACTGTGAGCCGGCACTACT
>JALGVN010000264.1 GCA_025774645.1 bacterium | reverse complement strand
CGCCCGAGATGCCGCAGGCGATGTAGAGCTTCGGCTGGACCGTCTTTCCCGTCTGACCCACCTGATGCGAGTACGGGATCCACCCGGCGTCGACGGCGGCGCGCGACGCGCCGATCTTCAAGGCCGCGACGTTCGGGATCGTCGGCGACGTCTTCGAAGTGCTCCCCGCACTCAAGAAGCGACTCGAGAAGGAACTGGGGTAGCGGATCGCCGCGTGGGACGCAAGGCGGGGGTCAGTTCGAGTCCGCCGGGGGGAGGCGGTTCGAATCCCGTTAGGGACGCCAGGTGGACACCACTCCCTTTCTATTGACGCCCGTCGGCGATTGTGGTATGATGTCCCTGCTTCAATCGCAGCCGGAGTCGAATCACCTACAGCACATTTCTGGCAACAGGAGCGAAGCTAGACCAAGACTGCTAGGGCTGTTCCAGAGAACAGAGCCAGCGGAATGAGGTAGCACGCGGGCAGCCCTCAGCGCAACGCCGGGACACGCGCGGCGTGGCGCCGGTCTTCTTGTTGCCGGCACGACCCGACCAGGATCGTGCGCCGTCTCTGGGACGTGCGTCGATCCTGTTTTCATTGTGAGGTCAGACTGAGGGACGAGGGAGCGGGAAGGAGAACGACCATGGTGTCGGAACGACTCGCCGGCTTTCTTACCATCGTGATCTTCGTCAGCGGGGCGTTGGCAGCCCCCGCAGGTGCTGCCGGCCCCTCCGTAGTGGTGGCGTACGACCCGTCATCCGTCTCGATCGAGGCGGACGGTCTGTACTCGAGACCAATCATCGAAGGAACCGGGACGATGAAGACGCCTGGTGCCCCTGCACTCCCCATCGAGATCATCTCGTTTGTGATTCCCTCGGACATGGCCGTCGAGGACGTCGTCTCCTCGTGGTTCGAGGAGGAGCTGCCCGGGACGTTTCGCGTGGCGCCGGCACTGGCCGAGTCGCCCTCCGGAGAAGCGCCGCTCCCGGTCGATCCGGACCCTGGGATCTACGAGAGCGCCGGCTTCTACCCGTCGACCCGCGTCGAGTATCTCGGTGACGGGTACCTTGGCGGGTACCGGATCGCATCGGTGGCGGTCTACCCGCTCACCTACGCCCCAGCCACAGGGAAGCTCACGCTCGCGCGGAGTGTCTCCATCGAACTCGTGCTCGGTTCCAGCACGGACAGCTCACAGCCTCGTAATCGCATGACGGCCCGTTCGCACCTGCTCTACCGACGGCTCGTCGAGGACACGGTCGTGAACCCCGGTGACGTCGCCGGGAGGATCACAGGCGTCGACATCATCGACGGCGTCGGCCCCGGGGGATTCGCTCCGCGATACACGCCTTCGCTCGAGGGGAGCCCGGTCGAGTACGTGATCGTGACGACCGACGAGTTCGCCTCGCAGTTCCAGACGCTCGCGGACTGGAAGACGAGGAAGGGCGTCCCGGCGGTGGTCCGGACGGTCTCGTGGATCGAATCGAGCTACCCAGGTGGGTGCGACACTGCGGAGCGGATCCGTCTGTTCCTCAAGGACGCATACTCGTCGTGGGGCACGACGTTCGCGCTCCTCGGGGGTGACACCGAAGTGGTGCCGATCCGGTCCGCGTGGATGAGCTACTACGGTGGTATGGACGTCCGGAGCGACCTCTACTACAGCGACTTGGACGGCAACTGGAACCGTGACGGCGACAGCAGGTTCGGCGAGGCGTACGTGAGCATCTCCGACCCAGGCGACGACGTCGACCTGTACCCGGACGTCATCGTGGGCAGAGCGCCGGTCTCCTCAGTCCTGGAAACCGAGACATTTGTCGCGAAGGCGCTCACGTACGAGAGGACTCCGGATGCGGTCTTTGCCGGTCGCGATCTCTTCATGGCCGAGGTGCTCTTCCCGTACGACTGGGAGCCGGGTCAGACACCCATCACCGACGGCGCCGAGATCATCGAGGCGATCCTGCCGATGCTCCCGCCGGCAGTCCACTACACGCGCCTCTATCAGAACTGGTATGATTACCCTGGTGCGTGGCCGCTCTCGCGACAGGCTGCGATCGACTCGCTCAACAACGGCTACAACATCTCCGTTCACCTCGGTCACGCAAACGAGAACGTCCTCAGGTGCGGAGCGGGTGAGTACCTTACGATCGCGGACGTCGACAGTCTCTCGAACGGCCTCGCGAAGTCGGGGTTCGTCTGGATGCTCAACGGCTCGGGCATGCCAGCCGATCACGACTGCATCTCAGAGCACCTCATCACGAACCCGAACGGCGGAGCGTCGTCGCTCTTCGGCCCCTCCTCGCACTACGTCCCTGTGACGGCGACGGAGGACTACTTCGACGAGTGGTTCGGCTCCTTCTCCATGGGCGATATCCTCGAGGCCGGGCTGATCTGTGGTGCCTGCAAGATCCCGTTCGTTCCAGCGTCGTTCTACGACAACGGGCACCGTCTGATTCAGTTCTCCTATACCTTCCTCGGTGATCCCGACGTGCGGCTCTGGACAGCCGGGCCCGAACTGCTCACCGTGGTTCATCCGACCTCGGTTCCTCTCGGGACCGAAGAACTCACTGTCGACGTGTTCGATGGGGCGGGCCGCGATCCAGCGCCCGTCGAGGGCGCGCTCGTCTGCGTTCTCAAGGACGGCGAGGTCTACGCGTCCGGAGAGACCGGAGCCGGTGGATCAGTCACGCTTCCGGTGTCGCCCCATACAACCGGGTCCATGAGCGTCACCGTGACAGCCAGGGACTTCGTGCCGTACGAAGATGACATCTCCGTCGACCCGACGACCGGTCCGCACCTCTCGCTTGCGTCCTTCGAGGTTGACGACGATGCCCTCGGGTCAAGCGACGGCAACGGAAACGGCGAGGCCGAAGCGGGGGAGACCGTCGAGCTCGACCTCGAGATTAGAAACGGAGGCCAGGGCTTCGCCACGGACGTGGGCGTCGCGCTTCTGAGCAACGACCCCTACCTGTCGGTGGTGGAGGACTCACTCTTCGTGGGCAACGTTCCTCCCGGTGAGACGATTACGGTCGAAGGCGCGTTCGCTGTCGCGATCGCCGGCGGCTGTCCGAACGAACGCGACGCAGCGCTCGGACTCGTGATGTCGGAGGGCTCGGGCGGCACGAGAACGACCTGGCACGACGGATTGACGCTGAGGATCGTGCGACCCAACCTGGTGCAGCTCCACAACGACGTCGACGACGGTCCGGGCGGCGATGGCGTCCCCGACGTCGGCGAGACGGTCGTTCTCACCGTGGACGTTCTGAACGACGGGAACGGTCAGGCCGATCAGGTGACGGGCGTCCTCCGCTACCCGACCTCCGCCGTCACGGTCACTGACAGCACCGACAGCTGGGGCGACATCGAAGGTGGAGACGCCACGAGTGGCACGACCGGGTTCGTGTTCGAGGTGAATGCTGGGATTGAAGAGCCCTT
>JALGVN010000263.1 GCA_025774645.1 bacterium | reverse complement strand
ACGTGTGTCCCTGGTACTCGGCGGTCGCCGCGCCTTCCTTGTCGATGACCATCCCGCACGTGACGTCGAAGGCCTTGTCCTCGGGCAGATCGCCCATCATGCCGGCGTCCGGCACCATGTCACCTTCCCGGGCCATGTGCTCGCCTTCCGCCTCCGCGGCCTCGCCCGCGGTCTCCGCCTGCTCAGCCTGCTGGCATCCGGAGACCACGAAGAGCCCGATGCCGAGGAGCCCGATCACCAGTACTGCCGTCAAGAGCTTCACCGCGCACACCTCCTCATAGCTCGCCGGGCGCCCACGCGCCCCGCGTTGTGAGTTCCACCTGTCGCCGCGCTTCCGTGGTGGCCGCACGAGATGCTCTCCAAGGAAGCCTCGGGGCACTCTAGAGCGAGTGCCCCTCAGCATGCAAGCCTTTTTTCCGCGGGTTGTGGGCCGGCGCGGACGCCCGTCCGGGGCCATCCACGCGCTACGTCGGGGGAGGAGCCCCCGGCGCCCAGGCCTTCCTGAAGATCACGAATCGGACGAAGAGCCAGATGGCGATCGCTCCTATGGTGATCCACCAGATCGGCCACGGGTTGTCCTGGAAGATGTACAGGAGCGGCACGACGGCGCTCGTCCACAGGCCGCCGCCCATGAACGGTTCGTGGAGGAGCTGTTTGTACCCGAACGCGTCGACCGCGGTCGTCTCGAGGTCGGGGTCTGCGACCCGGAGAAGGAGGAGCCCCGTCGCCGTGACGCCCGTCGACTGCCCGAACTCGGCCACGCTCCGCTCGAACCAGAAATCGGGGAGCATGCGGCGGGCGAGGAAGACGACGCAGAAGACGTTCCAGGCGATGCCGGCGACCATGAGGATGAGGAACGGGGCCAGGTTCGCGACGATGACCTCGATCTTGAGCGTCGCCAGGGCGGCCACGATGAGGAAGTCGAGCGACATCCCCTGCAGCCTCTGCATGAGCCCGTGGTCGAGGACCTCCTTCCGGTCGAACCTGTCGAAGAGCTTCTGGACGATGACCCCGCCGATCATGGCGAGAGGGAAGAGGGGGAAGCTCCCGAGGATCGAGTTGTCGGGATTGTCGAGCCAGAGGCGCTCGACTCCGGCGAGACCGAGCTTGAGCCCGTAGCCGATCGCGATGGCGACCGCGACGACCCCGACGTGGACGGAGAGTGTCTCGACCGAGTCGATGCTGAACGTGAGGAGCCCCGCGCGCTTCCGCTCGCTCTTCGGGACGATGCCGTCGCCGCGCGTGGCGGTCTCCGCGAGCTCCTTCGCGGCGCCCTTCGAGTACTTCTTCCGCGCGGCCCAGTTCACCAGCGCCATGCCGATCGTGACGCCGGCGACGACGCCGATGGTCGCCGAGGCGAGCGCGAGGTGCACGCCCTCCGGCCATCCCTTCTCGATGAAGACCGGCGCGAGTCCCGCCGCCGTTCCGTGTCCGCCCTCGAACCCGACCGGGATGAGCGCGCCGAACATGGGCGGGATGCCGAACACCTTCACGAGGATCGCAAGCGTGATGCCGAGCCCGACGGCGTACTGTCCCCACGCGACGATCTGCCCGTACGCGAGCTGCGGGCCCGACCAGCGCCAGACGGTCTTGAGCGAAGGGATCGCCGTCCCGAGGAAGAGCGTCGCGAACACGATGTTGATGAGGAACCCCGGGAGCTTCGTCCAGCCGGCGGTGGCGGCGTCCAGGAACGGGGCCGCGCCCGGGGCGTTCCTCTTGACGATCTGGATCACGATCAGGCCGATGAGTCCCGCCAGGACAGACGCCGGCAGGAGCAGGCGCTGCGACCAGCGGGCCTTCGACCTGACGAACTGTCCGAGGAGCAGAAGGACGCAGAGGAAGCAGAAAGAGAGAACGATGCGGTCGATCGCGGGACCTCCCTTCGGCTCGGGGCCGGGGTGTCCGGTGCGCGGGGGTCGGCGCGGTCGCCGATGGTGGTGCGGGCGCTGCCCGCGCGCTCTGCTGCCTGGGCGGAACGCAATCGACCCCACGACTCACGGATGTCTCTCGGGACATCTGCGGATGAATCGCGGGGTCGATTCTACCACGTATTCGTCTGTCGTACCTCGTCCTATCTCAGGACCATCGCCTTCTGGGTCACCACGGCGTCGCCGACCTGGAGCGAACAGAAGTAGATGCCGGCCGGGACCTTCACGCCCCTCGAGTCGGTGCCCTGCCAGGGCGCTACGTGCCTGCCCTTGCCGCGGACGCCGTCGACGACGGTCGTGACCACGCGGCCCCTCACGTCGTAGACGGTGAGGGTCGCGCGAGCCGACTCGAACGGGACGGTGAACTCGAACACGGTTCCGTCCCTGAACGGGTTCGGCATCGGTGGCCTGAGCGAGACGCCCAGGGACCCGTCGATCGTGATGTGCGCGGCGTTCGCGACGATGTCCTCGGAACCGTCCCACATGGTGGCCATGAGGCGGTACCAGAGCGAGTCGCCGGGCTCGACGTCTTCGTCGACGAAGCTGCCGGGCGAGACCGGGGCGATTGCCGTGTCGTTCATGAGCTCGTACGAGCCGTCGCTCGAGGTCGAGCGGTAGACGTCCAGGTGCTCGACCGTGGCGGGCGCTGCGAGCGTCCACCGCAGGGTCACGTCGTCATCGCCCTCGACGATGTCGGCGTAGAACGAGCCGCCCACCGGCGTCGCGCGGTCGGCGTCGACGGTGTAGCCCATGTCGTTCACGCTGGTGCTGACGTTCACCGCCACGAGGGCGACCTGCTGGAGACCGTTCCACGTGCTCACCGAGGTGTTCCCGTTGCCCCAGCCGTTCAGGTTGATCTCACCGTACTCGCCGGTGACGCCGGCCTGGGTCTTCGTGTTGAGCCACGCGAAGTTCGGGAGACCGCCGGTGCTCGGGCCGTCGTACGTCACGTCGAGGACGTCCTCGGAGCCGCCGGGGTTGCTCATGTGGATGTAGTTCCACGCGAGGTGGTCGGGCCGGTGTGCGCTGATCGGGCCGCCGGCGATGACCGGGTACGTCGTGTAGGTGCGTTCGGCGGCGACGAGCGGCCAGAACGCGCCTTCCTCGAAGTGGGTCCCGTCGCTCCGCGAGCCGGTGAACCAGCTCCAGATCGCGAACTCCTTGAACTCCTGATCGAGAGAGGTGCCGTAGGTTCCGAGGACGACGTTCATCTTCGTCCAGAGGTCGCCGGCCGTCTCGCACGCGTACCAGATGTCCGGGATCGCGTCGATCGAGACGTGCTCCATGAGGAAGAAGTTCCAGACGCACGAGCCGTACATCCGGAGGCCCGTGGCGTCGTTCCAGTCCAGGGACGCGTACGGGTAGTTGTAGTAGTAGAAGATGTACCCGCGGTAGTCGTCGATCGCGTCGTAGACCACGTCCTCGACCCACGTCGAGGTGCACTCGAGGTACCAGGTCGGCTCGGTGTAGTCGTGCGAGTACTG
>JALGVN010000262.1 GCA_025774645.1 bacterium | reverse complement strand
CAAGCATCGTGCCGTTCTGCGGGAGGCTTGGCGGCAGCGACGGGGGTGGGGAGCGCCGCCATGCACGAGGCGAGCAGGGATCCGAAGGGCAGGCGGCGTGGTGTCGACCGGGTTCGATGACGACGCTCGAAAGTTGTGTGAGGGAGCCAGCGGAGTGTCCCCGCAGCGCCGTGCGATGACCGCGGCTCGGCCTGCCAAGCGGACTCTGGCCCGCTCCGCGCGACGGATGACGCGCAGGCGAGTACCCCTCCGCTTTGGTGCAGTATTCGCTTGACACGTTTCGGCTGGGATGATATCTTGAGCTAGAACGATTGACACATGGTAACATTTGTGCACTAGGACAACACGGAACTTCTTTGCTGATGCGGCTTTGTCAGTTGTCCGAACTGTAGACTGGAGGAGCTATGGTCACGGAGCTGAAGAAGCTGGACACGATGGAGAGGACCACCGAGGTCGGTCGCGACCCGGTGATCCAGGTCTACGAGGACGTCTTCGCAGGTCGCCGCCGCAGGTTCCCCAACAACTTCTTCAGAGGACCAGAGGGACGAGAGCGGGCCGGCGTGATCACGCGCTACCTCCTCGAGGACAAGCTGGGCATCAGGGTCGATGACATCCCGCGGGCAATCCACAAGAAGCTCTTCTACGACAATGGTCTGACCTGGATGCTCGGGAGCTGCTTCGACTGGTCTCCGTACAAGGCGATCGACAACGCCTACCCCGAGCGATTCCACAAGTGGCAGTTCAATGTCAAGGGCATGTGGCAGGGCCCTGAACGATTCAGGCTCGCTGCCGAGGCGACGCGCTGGATGATCGAGGAAGTGGAGGGGGTGACCGTCGACGACATCCCCCAGCGCATCTCGGCGACTACGTTCGGCAAGTACAATCTCCGGGGCATGCTCTCCGTCTGTTTCCGCGGCTCGTTCTTCCGGGCCATCGAGAACGCCTACCCGGGGAGGTTCTATCCCTGGGAGTTCCGCAACGTGCCGAAGAACTTCTGGCAGGGGGAGCAGGGGCTCGTGAACGCGCGGCGCGCGACGCGCTGGCTCTGCCAGGACATCCTCGAGGTTCCGAAGGACAACGTATTCCAGGACGTCACGTACCATCTCTTCCGCGAGCACGGTCTCGGCGGCATGCTGACCGGGTGCTTCTCGGGGTCCTCGATTCAGGCGCTCCACAACGCCTACCCCGACCTCATCGTTCCGAAGCATCCCAAGAGGAAGCCGAGGAAGAGAAGGACGATCGAGCCCGTGAAACTGACCGAAGCGTAGCGGGACGAGAGAGATGCAGCGCTCACGACGGCCGGCCCGCACCCGCGGGCCGGCCGGTTCGTTGGGGGAGGGGGACGGTTGCAGGAGCGGCGAGCATCGCGCCTTCGGGCGCGTCCTCTCCTCGCGCATCGCCCGTCGCCGCGGGTGCCGAGCTTGACTTGTGCGGGGTCTTCCTCTAGCATTCAGTCCGCCGCGCCGGTCGGGCCGCTCCTGTGGGGGCATCGAGGGCGGACGCGGAGATGGACGCGGGAGTTCCACACGAACGGAGGTACTCACGTGACGACGAGCGAGGCGCGTCGCCTGGAGGAGATCGTCCGGGGGTTCGGATCGAGGCGAGTCGCCATCCTGGGCGACCTCATGCTCGACCGCTACGTGTGGGGAGACGTCAACAGGATCTCCCCGGAAGCGCCTGTCCCCGTGGTGGAGGTGACCAGGGACTCCGTGCGCTTCGGCGGCGCGGCCAACGTCGCCGAGAACGTCGCGTCGTTGGGAGCCGCCGCGTCGATCGTGGGCGTGGTGGGCGCAGACGCCGCGGGACGCGAGCTCCTGCTGCTCCTTCGCGAGCGGGGAGTGGACGTCTCGGGCGTCGTCGAGCTTCCCGACAGACCCACGACGACGAAAACGAGGATCATCGCCCACAGCCAGCAGGTCGTCCGCGCGGACCGCGAGGCGACGACGGAGCTGGCCCCGACCGAGCGCGCCGCCGTGCTCGAGTCGCTCGAGAGAGCCGTGGACGCCTCGGACGCGCTCGTGGTCTCCGACTACGGGAAGGGGGTCGTGACCGAGGAGACGGTCACGGCAGCGATCTCGAGGGCCCGGTCGGAGGACAAGACGGTCTGCGTCGATCCGAAGGAGTCCCACTTCGGCAGCTACAGGGGCGTGACCGCGATCACGCCGAATCAGAAGGAGGCCGGGAACGCCGCCGGGCTCAGGATCACCGACGACGCGTCGCTCGAGAAGGTGGGCTGGCAGCTTCAGGGGAGCCTCGACGCGGAGTGCGTCGTGATCACGAGGGGCGAGCACGGCATGGCGCTCTTCATGAAGGGGGGCGATCTGGTCCGCCTTCCGACGGTCGCACGCGAGGTCTACGACGTCACTGGCGCCGGCGACACGGTCGTGAGCGCCCTCACGGTCGCCCTCGCGGCAGGGGCCACGATGGTGGAGGCCGCGAACGTCTCGAACCACGCCGCCGGCATCGTCATCAGAGAGATCGGGACGGCCTCGGTGACACCCGACGAGATACTGCGCTCGTTTCGGGAGACCGTGGAGGACGGACAGAATGGGTAGGGTCGTCGGTCGCGAGGAGCTCGCGAGGATCTGCGAACGCGCCAGGTCGGAGGGGCTCACGATCGTATTCACGAACGGGTGCTTCGACATCATCCACCGCGGCCACGTCCAGTACCTCGCTCAGGCGAAGGAACTCGGGGACGTCCTGGTCGTGGGGATCAACACGGACGATTCCGTCAGGGACCTGAAGGGCCCCGCGAGACCCATCGTGCCCGAGGACGACCGCGCTCACGTGGTGGCGGCCCTGGCGGCGGTCGATCTGGTGACCCTCTTCGGGGAGCCCACCCCCTACGAGCTCGTCGCCGAGTGTCTGCCGGACGTCATCGTGAAGGGCGCCGGTTACACGCCCGGCACGATCGTGGGGGCCGACATCGTCGAGGCCCGAGGCGGGAAGGTCGTCGCCCTCGATGCTCTCGAAGGACGCTCGACCCGGTCGATCGTCGAGCGCATCCTGGGCGCCCGGGACGGGCCCGACGAATGACGCCGCGGGCCCCTTTTCCTGAGCGATTCCTCACCCTTTTGCTGGACTCATTCGAGCCGATGGGTTATGATTGCGTTCTTGGCTGACTCGGGCGGCGGTTCTCGACGTCGGCCATCTTTGACGGGAATCCCTGCACGGCAGCGCCCCGACCGGCGTGGTCACGGGGGTTCTCTTACGCAGGGCCCGGTCGAATCACATCCCGGCCGAACGACGCATCGATGCGTCCGTTCGCGACGGGCACGAGGAGCTTCAAAGGAGGAGGGATGCAGAGGCGACGCGTTCTGATTATGGGCGCAGCTGGACGTGACTTCCACAACTTCAATCTCGTCTACCGAGAGCGCGAGGACGTCGAGGTCGTCGCGTTCACCGCGACGCAGATC
>JALGVN010000261.1 GCA_025774645.1 bacterium | reverse complement strand
GGGGCCTCGCGGGCCCCGCTCAGGTTGTCGTCTCGTGCTGTCCGGGGGGCCCACGAGCCCCAGTGTCGTGCTTCGCCTTCGCACCCCATTATGATGCGAGCCCGATGCGGCGGGTTCCTCCCGGCTCGACCGCCGGAGAGGTCGAATAGCGTCCTTTCAGGGGTGTTTCGGGCGAGCCTGCGGACGTGCCCCGCCTCAGAACAGGATCCTGAGAAGGAGCTGCCAGACGACGTTGAAGAGAGGCTCGAACGCTCTGAGCCAAAGGAGCCCGAAGATGATGATGAAACCGAACCGCTCGAGAGAGAGGTACTGCGCGGCCGCGCCCGCCGGGAGGAGCGCCCCGATGAGCCGCGACCCGTCGAGCGGAGGGATCGGAATCAGGTTGAAGAACGCGAGGAAGAGGTTCACGGCCGCGCCGGAGAACGCGAGGTAGGCGACCCAGGCAGGCCAGCCCTGGGCGTAGGCGAGCCGGAAGATGAGCGCCCAGACCGCCACCTGGCAGAAGTTCGAGGCCGGCCCCGCCATCGCCGTGAACGCGAAGCCCCTCAGCGGATCGGTGAACCTGCGGATGTCGACGGGAACAGGCTTC
This sequence comes from bacterium, assembly GCA_025774645.1. Taxonomy (GTDB): domain Bacteria; phylum Joyebacterota; class Joyebacteria; order Joyebacterales; family Joyebacteraceae; genus JALGVN01. The sequence goes on along the minus strand of JALGVN010000261.1, from coordinate 2,828 downwards.
GCCCAGCCGATGATGAACGGAGAGCCCGTGAGGATGAGGAACCCGGGGATGATGATGCTCCCGAAGAGGTCGATGTGCGGAACGGGGTTGAGCGTGAGGCGCCCCATTCGGCGGGCGGTCGGGTCGCCGAGCTTCTCCGCAACGAGCCCGTGTGAGACCTCGTGCACGATGATCGCAAGGAGGAGGACGAAGATCCGGATGACGATCTGGACCGGCTTCGGGACGCCCGGCACGCTCTGCCCGACGACGAGCGACATGAGTCCCGTCGCGGCGATGCCCCCGACGGCGAGCGTGAGACGCCCTGCGACGCGGCGGTGCAGCTCCGGCGCATGTGATGTCGCTGGAAGCCTCATCCGCTGTCCGTCCATTCCTCGACCAGCCCGAGAATGTCGTCGAACTTGCTCATCACCGCGCAGTCGACGTCTTCGTACACGCCGTACGGATCGAAGAGCACCGGCGTGATGCCGACCGCTCGCGCGCCGACCACGTCGACCGCGTAGTAGTCCCCGACGTAGACGACCTCCGAGGAGGGAAGCGAGGCGGCGTCGAGCGCCATCAGGAAGATCGCCGGGTCGGGCTTGAACACACCCACGACCGTCGAGTCGATGACGAAATCGAACCGGTCGCGGATCCCGATCTCACCGAGCCTGTCCTCGAGCCTCCCGTCGGAGTTGGACACGATCCCGAGAGCGAGATCCAGCTCCGAGAGGGCGTCCATGGTCCTGTCGAATCCGTCGACGGGTTCCCTCCAGATCCCGAGGCCGGCGTCGTTCGCTTCCTGCGTCATCCCGATCGCGCGCGGCACCTCCCCCGCGGGAACTCCGAGGTGGAGGTAGAAGGGCGTGTAGTAGACCGGCCAGTACCCTTGAACGCCTTCGTCGGATCTCTCAGCCACGGCGCGGTCGAACGCGCTCCGTGCGAGCGCCTCGGCCTCGACGACCTGGTCGATGGAGACGTCCAGCCCGAACGAGTTGGCGATTCTCTGGTAGATGCCGTAGTCGGGGAAGACGATCGTGTTCCCCGCGTCGAAGAAGACCCCTCTGAGCATGCGTCTCCCCGGTGGGTGGCCGCCCGCGGTTCTCTGTTCTAGTCGGACTCGAGCACTTCGAGCGCCGTGGCCGCGGACGCGCCGGCGCTCAGCGTGTGGAGCCAGGCGTTCTTGTACTGGGTGATCGCCTGCTCCTCGGACCCCGCCCCCTGCTCGTCGACCTGGTGCGCGCTCTCGAGCGCGGCGCGCGCCGCGCGAGAACCGATCAGCGCCGTCTGGAGATCGAGATTCCTGCGCATCGCGACGTCGACCTTCTCGAACGCCCGCTGGCGGTCCCTCTCGCTGTCGTCGGCCTCGTACCCCGTCGCCTCCATGTAGTGCGTTTCGAGCGCGTCGGCCGCCTCCCAGACCCTGAGCCTCGTCGTCTCGACCGCCTGGTCCGCGATCATGCGGTCAGCGAGAACGAGCTTGTTGAATAGGTCCTGGATGTGGACCTGCGCGTCGCCTGTGTAGACGCCTTCCGGCGAGCCCACGATGTATGCTGTGAAGTTCCCGACGACGTGAAGGTCTTCCTCGAAAACCTTCCACGACACGTAGTGCACTCCGGTCCTGACGTCGACGGAGCTGGAGAACGCCGCGATGGTCCGTTCGATTGTCTCGAGAGCCCGCGAGAGATCCTCGAGAGCGTTGCCGGTCGCCAGCACTTGGGGTGCGAGCGCCGCCATCGTCCTCGAGAGAACCATCGCCTCCGCGAGCTCCGCGCGGACACGGTCCCAGTCCTCGTCCACCCGGTAGCTCGTCCCTGCCCGTATCTTCTGGACGAGCGCGTCGAAGTCCGACGCGACGCGGTTCACTTCCTGCGCTGCCTCCCCGATCCGCTCGCTCGACCGCGAGATCGTCCGTGACGCCGCGAGGAGTGCCTCGGTGTCTCCCGCCTCGACGGCCTCCCTCGCGGGCGCGATGAGCGCCGCGAGCTCGTAGGCGACCGCCGAGGCCCGGGATCCCATTGACCCGATCGTGCCGACGCGGTCCTCGAGAGTCTGGGCAATCTGCAGGCTCTCGCCCCACGGTTCCTCGTGCCACATGACGAATCCGAAGATCGTGTCCCGCTGCGCGCTCTGGTTCGTCTGAAGCCTCGTCATCCCGTCGATCCCGAACGTGGCGTCCGCGTTCCCGATCGCGTTGACCCTCCCCGGAACCGCCGCGCCGACCGCCTCGACCGCGTCGGCGACGTCAGCGAGGAGCGCCGCCTGCTCCGTGAGCCTCGTGTCGATCAGCGCTCGCGCCTCGGCCGCAAGACCCTCGACGAACTCCGTCCTGAGCACTACGACCGAATCGGCGAGGTCGGGGGAGAGCGGTATGTCGTAGGGAAGTGGCTGGCCGTCGGCGGGAGCCGGCGCCAGGAGCGTGGCTTCCTCTTCCGCGCCCGCGGCTCCGCAGAGAAGCACCGCCGCGACCGCGATCGCGGCGAGGGCGTCGCGCCATGGTCGAGGGTGCTGCTCTCGGTACATGCTCACCTCCGTTGAGCGAGGAAAGGGCCTTTTCCGGAACCAGAACGCGTATCCGGACGCATTCGGGGCCGAGACCCCCTGCTGAGCCGTCTGGCTCGGTCATGGTAGCACACATCACACGGAGCACCAACACGATGCGGCCCCCTTGAGCGCCCGCTTGCTCACGGTCTCGTGAGGGTGCATAATTGTGCTCTGTTCGACAAACGCCACGAGCACCCCGGTCGTTCGCGCCCCAGCGAGGGAAGCGGCGGCCGGGTTCCCACACAGCACCAGAGGAAGGGAGCTGGTCATGAGGTTTCTCAGGGCATCCCTCGTCGGGCTTTGCGTGA
>JALGVN010000260.1 GCA_025774645.1 bacterium | reverse complement strand
CCGGCTCCGACGTTCACGTCAAGGACCACGTCGCCCGTCGTGCCGCCGCCGCTCAGACCCTCACCGGCCTCGACGCCGGTGATGTCACCTGACCCGCTGCCTCCGGGCTGCCAGCTCGCGACGCCCGTCGCGTCAGAGGTAAGCACGTAGCCGTCTGTGGCGCCGGTCGGCATCACGAGGCCGACAACGCGAATCGTGTCCGAGACGTCGAGGATGTAGGCCGGAGCGTCCGTGCCGATCCCGACGTTGCCCAAGGTGCGGTAGATGTCGTCGCCGGAGGTCTCCCAGTCGAGATCAGAGGCGAAGTCCGCATACTTCGCGCGGAACGCGTACGGCGACGTCGTCAGCTCGGTGCGCGGCGTGAGTTCATCGCCGCCGGCCACCGAGACGCCGAGCCAATACGGAATATTGAACTGGAGGAAGATCGGTGTGACGCTGCCCAGGATCGCGTTGAACAAGCCGTCGGTCACTGTGACCGGCTGGCCCTCTCCCCAGAGCGGAGTCCCGCCTACATCGACGTCGTAGATCTGGAAGGTGAGGAGATAGCTATCGTCCGCCACGGGAACGCCCCCGTCGTCGAGAAGCACACCCTGGTAGTTGATCAGCTCGGGAACCGCCGCAGAGACTGCCTGCGTCCCGGCGATCAGCGTCAGCAGCGCGCAAAGGACAAGTGCCTGTCTCATTCCTAAAGCCTCCTTCTCCGCTCGTCTCGTTTGTCTCGTTTCTCTCTCAGTCAGCCCCTCGACGCCCGCCACCTCACTACACCCCGGCCTCGAACGGCGTCGAAGGGACGTTCCGTACTCGCTACTTCAGTAGCACCAGCTTCCGTGCCTCGACGAACCTCTCCGAGACCATCCGGCAGAAGTAGACGCCGCTGGCAAGACCCGACCCGTCGATGACGGTGTCGTGGAAGCCCGCATCGACCTGCCCGTCGACGAGCGTCATCACCTCACGACCGGAAGCGTCGTAGAGCTTCATCGTGACGCGCGCGCTCTTGGGCAGCCCGAACTGGATGGTCGTCACAGGATTGAAGGGATTCGGGTGGTTCTGGCCGAGCCAGAACGAGTTGGGGTACAGGTCACTCGAATCCTCCACTCCGGTCAGGATCCAGCCGGGGCGATACCAGAAACCGATCTGGTTGATGTTGTTCGGACCGCTGACGACTCCGATCGCGGCCTGGCCAACCGTCCCGTTCATCACGAGGCTCGTGCCGGTCATCTCTCCACCGCCACTCCCCACGACGCTGTAGGGCATCACGAACTGTGCCACTCCGGCGGCTGGAAGAATCAGCAGGATACCGGCTACGGCCAGCAACGTTCTCCGTCTCATCGGTCCCTCCCCGAGCTTGTCCGACTCCGAGGGTACGCACCTCACGTGAGGACATCGGCCGCACGGTACAACGACATCCGGGCGACCGCCCCCGGCTCAGAACTCCCAAGGTATGAACTACCGTCAAGAGTTTATGATACCACCTCTGGCACGGGAACGCAATATACAAGTTTAGGCAAGTAGGAGGTGGGCGGCTGCGCACACGGTGCAAAATGCGCCACATGAGGGACGGGGAATCCCGGCGCAGAGACTCAGGAGATGGCCCACAGGCCCCTCCGCAAGGCGGATGGGTGGTTGTTGGTCGAGCAGATCAGCCGGGGCGGCACCGGGCTGCTCTAGACGTGTGGAATCTCGGTGTTCCCGGAGACCTCAGACGACGTCGTGCAGAGGTCGCCGACTGAGAGGGCGTGGACGTCGTCCTTCCCGGTCAGGCGGGCGAAGTCCCGAAGCTCCTCGGTCGATACGCGCAGGAAGTTCTCGAGCTTCTTCGCGGAGACGTCGACCCTGAGCCTCGCTCGGCTCTCCTCATCCTGGGTGGTGACGCCGACCGGGCACTTGCCGGTGTCGCAGAGCCGGTACTGCTGACAGGCAGTGGCCATGAGGGCCGAGGTCCCGATCGCCACGGCGTCGGCCCCCATCGCGAGCGCCTTCGCGAAGTCAGGGGACACGCGGAGGCCTCCGGTTATCACGAGCGAGACGTCCTTCGCGCCGTTCTCGTCGAGGAACTTCCTCGCACGGTAGAGCGCGAAGATCGTCGGCACCGACGTAGCCGCCTTGATGTACATCGGCGCCGCGGCAGTCGCTCCGGGCCGCCCGTCTATAGTAATGAAGTCGGGCTCCGCCGCGAGCGCCACGCCGAGGTCGGCCTCGATGTGTCCGGCCGCCAGCTTGATCCCTATCGGTCTTCCGCCCGACTCCTTCCGGAGCCAGTCGACCTTGTGCTTGAGGTCGTCCGCGCTCCGGATGTCGCGGAACCTCGCCGGGCTCGCGATGTCGCTGCCCTCGGCGAACCCGCGGATCTCGCCGATCTCCTTCGTGACCTTCTCAGCCGGGAGGTGGGCGCCCATGCCGGGCTTGGAGGACTGGCCGATCTTGATCTCGATCGCGTCGGCGGCCGCGAGGTTCTCCGGGGTGACGCTGTACTCGTTCGGGACGTACTCGAAGATGTAGCGGTGGGAAGCCGCCCTCGCCTCCGGAAGGATGCCCCCCTCCCCCGAGCACATGGCCGTCCGTACGGCGGCGCTCCCCTTGGCGAGCGCCACCTTGACCTCCCTCGAGAGGGCGCCGAACGACATGTGCGTGACGAAGACGGGAGTCTCGATCTCGAGTGGCTTCTTCGCGGCCGGGCCGATGACCGTTCTGGTGTTCACCGGCTCGTCCTGGTTCAGGGGGATCCTGGCCAGCTGCGCGCCCTTGATGAGGATCTCGTCCCACGAGATGACATCGCGCCGGGTGCGCATCGGCTCGATGATCGACTCCCCGGTGACGGAGATCTTGTGGATGTCCTCCATGTGGCGTTCGAGCGCGTCGGTCTCGCGCCGCCACTCCCCGAGGTAGCTCTCGACGTCGATCGCCTTCGTGGCCTCGTAGACGATCGTGTCCTCCGCGCCTCTCGACGGATCGATGATCGTCTCGTGGACGCGGACCGTTTTGATCTTCTCGTGGACCGGCTGGAGGTGCTCCCTCTTCGAATCGCAGATCGGACAGCGCCAGTCGTCCGGGAATTCCTCGAGCAGAGTCCCGGGCTTGATGCCCGTCCGGGAGTCACCACGCGTGTCGTCGTACTCGAAGGTCTGGCAGACGTCGCAGCGGTACCGGGCCATGGGTCTACCCCCAGTCGGTTGGTTCGGGGAATCAATCTCAACGGGCACGACTCTACCACGGCCCCGTGGGGGACGCACGGGAAACGGCCGCGACGCTACCGCGGAGTGTTGGGGCAGGGATCGTACGCTGGGTGTGTGGCCCTACTTCCCGCGGCCCTTCCGGATCGCGTTCCGGAAGGCGCCCCACGGGAAGAAGTAGAACGCGAGGACGGGGTAAATCGCCAGGCGGCTCAGGTCCGCCATGGCGAGCCCGGCGAAGACGAAGATGAGGATGTGCAT
>JALGVN010000054.1 GCA_025774645.1 bacterium | reverse complement strand
CGAGTATCTGAACAAGCGTCGGCGCAAGAGAGGAGGGCTCGCGCTCGAACCCGTATACACCGACCAGGACGTGGAAGACACCCTGCCGAGGTTTGTCCCCGTCGACTACGACACGCCGACCGAGATCTCGCGAGGCCTCACCGTCACCTTCCGCGATGCGGGTCACATCCTCGGCTCCTCCATCCCCGTGATCGACGCGATCGAGGGACGCCGCAGAGTCCGGGTCGTCTTCACGGGGGATCTTGGTCGTGACGACATGCCGATACTGCGCGACGTCTACCGGCCCCGATCGGCCGACGTGCTGATCACCGAGAGCACCTACGGCGACCGGACCCACAATCCTCCCGACCGGATCGAGAGCGAGCTGGCGGAGTTCGTCTCACGCACGGCGAAGCGCAAGGGGAAGATCGTCGTGCCCGCGTTCGCCGTCGGCAGGACGCAGAGGATAATCTACATGCTCCACGGACTGATGAGGGACGGGCGGGTTCCGGAGATGCCGATCTACATCGACAGCCCGCTCGCCGTCAGGGCGACCGACATCTTCCGGCGCCACCCCGAGTGCTACGATGAGGAGTTCGCGGCGCTCCTCAACCGCGACGACGACCCGTTCGGCTTCTCACGCGTCACCTACGTCCGGGACGTCCGGGAGTCGAAGAAGCTCAACAGGAAGCCGGGCCCCATGATCATCATCTCCGCCTCGGGCATGTGCGAGGCCGGGAGGGTCCTCCACCACCTCAAGAACACCGTCACGAGCCGCCGAAACGCCGTCATGATCGTCGGTTATCAGGCCCGCCACACCCTGGGCATGCGGATCGTGGAGGGCGAGAAGAGGATCAAGATCTTCGGAGAGTCCTACCCGATGCGAGCGCGCGTCGGAGTGTTCAACGAGTTCAGCGCCCACGCCGACAGCGACGAGCTCTTCGAGTTCGCCGACGGCATGAGGCGGCCGCCGCGGAAGACGATCATCGTTCACGGGAACGAGGATCAGTCGATCGCGTACGGTCGCCGGCTGACCGAGAGCGGATTTCCGAACGTGGTGGTTCCGCTCGACGGCGAGAGCATCGAGATCTGAGTCTCGCACACGCGCGACGACTTCCGTCGACCGCGCGACTTCCTTCGCTACACGTCGCAGCACTCGTCCTTCATCGCGACGATTGAACGCGGTCATGTCTGCGCGCGGAGTTCGCCCGCGCTCGCGAACGATCACATCGTGAAATCGAACGTCGCGAACGAACGCGCGACTCGTCACGCGAGTCTTTCGCGCGACCCTGTCCGAGTCACACGACCCTTCGCACGTCACTTTTCACTTGACACATTTCCGTAAGCATTCTACATATGTCAACGATAGACGAACCAAGTGCGTTCGACATCGAGTTGGACTCGGAGCGAATGAGGTTCGTCATCACCGTCGGAGATCGCCGACGGTCGGTCGGGCGCGAACCGCGAACATCATCGTCCGCGAGCGCGTCCGGTGGAGAGAGCCAGGTCGGCCAATTCCCCCCGCGAATGGGCGCGGGCGGGCAAAGGAGGAAAGGGCTCATGGCAGTAAAGAAGCCGAGAAAGCCTGCCAAGAAGAAGGCGGCCAAGAAGAAGGTGACCAAGAAGAAGGTCGCCAAGAAGAAGCCGGCGAAGAAGAAGGTCGCCAAGAGGAAGGTCGCGAAGAAGAAGGTCGCCAAGAAGAAGAAGCCGGCGAAGAGGAAGGTCGCGAAGAAGAAGGTCGCGAAGAAGAAGGTCGCCAAGAAGAAGAAGCCGGCGAAGAGGAAGGTCGCGAAGAAGAAGACGGCCAAGAGGAAGCCGGCCAAGAGGAAGGTCGCGAAGAAGAAGACGGCCAAGAGGAAGCCGGCCAAGAGGAAGGTCGTCAAGAAGAAGACGGCCAAGAGGAAGCCGGCCAAGAGGAAGGTCGCCAAGAAGAAGACCGCCAAGCGGAAGCCCGCGAAGCGGAAGAAGAAGTAGTACAAGGTCTCCCAAGCAGCAAGAGAAGAGCGGAGCGCGACGAATGTCGGGCTCCGCTTCTCTTTGTGGTAGCGCCAACGGGAGTCGAACCCGTGTTACCGGCTTGAGAGGCCGGCGTCCTAACCGCTAGACGATGGCGCCGTGTGTTCTCGTGGTTGGGGAGGGAGGATTCGAACCCCCGCCGGCGGATCCAGAGTCCGCTGTCCTGCCACTAGACGACTCCCCAGCACTATGCACCTGTCAGGCCGCGCGCCTCTTCGATGCGCGCGAGCGTCTTCTCCCGTCCGAGGAGCGACAGGGTCTCGAAGATGCCCGGGCTCGCTGTCCGTCCAGTCACCGCGACGCGCACCGGCTGCACGAGCTTCCCGAGCGAGATGCCGCGTTCCTCAGCGTGTGCCCGGATGAGCCGCTGGAGCGTCTCCGGCTCGAAGTCCGGAGCCTCCTCGAGGATTCGCTGAAGCCCGGCGAGGGTCTCGTCCGCACCGGGCTTCGCAAGCACCTTCTTCACCGACATACTATCATAGATTACGTCCGACGCAAGGAAAAAGCCCGCCTGGTCGGTAATGTCACTCAGGGTCTTGAGCCGGTCGCCGATCGTCTCGACGATCTTCTCGAGGTGCTCCCTCTCCTCGCCCGCGACACCGGCTCCGACGAGCCCCTCGCTCACGAGGAACGGCAGGACCCGGTCGGTTCGGTCACCGAGCGGGAGGCCCTTGATCCACTGCTCGTTCATCCACAGGAGCTTGTCCGGATCGAACGCGGCCGGCTTCCCGCCGACCTTCCCGATCTCGAACTTCTCGACGAGCTCGTCCAGCGCGAAGATTTCCTGGACTCCGTCGTACGACCACCCGAGGAGCGAGAGGTAGTTCACCAGCGCCTCCGGGAGATAGCCGGATTTCCTGTACTCGCCGATGGCGACCGCGCCCCGGCGCTTCGAGAGGACCTTCCCGTCCTGCGCGAGCACGAGCGGCAGGTGTCCGTACTTCGGGGGAGTCCCTCCGAGCGCCTGGGAGATCAGGACCTGCTTCGGCGTGTTGGAGAGGTGGTCGCTGCCCCGGACGACGTGGGTCACGCCCATCTCCAGATCGTCGACGACGACCACGAAGTTGTAGGTCGGCCTGCCGTCGGTCCTCGCGATCACGAGATCGTCCAACTCGGAATTGTCGAACTCGACCTTCCCGAGGATCAGGTCGTCGACGACCGTCTTCCCGTCGGGGACCCGGAAGCGGATGGAGGCCTGGGCGCCTTCGCTCAGCAGACGCTCGCGCTCCTCATCCTGGAGGTCGAGACATCTCCTGTCGTACCGCCAGTCTCGCCCCTCCTTCGGAGCCTGCTGTCTTCGCTCGTCGAGCTCTTCCTTCGAGCAGAAGCAGTGATAGGCGGTGCCTTCCGCGAGCAGCTTCTCGATCGCCGGACCGTAGGACCCCCCACGCTCGGACTGGAAGTACGGTCCCTGCGGTCCGCCGACCTCGGGGCCCTCGTCCCAGTCGAGGCCGAGCCATCTCAGATCCTCGACGATGGCCTCGTAGTACTCCTGGGTCGAGCGGGCGGCGTCGGTGTCCTCGATTCTGAGGATGAACGTCCCTCCGGCGTGCCGGGCGAGGAGCCAGTTGTAGAGAGCCGTCCGACCTCCACCGACGTGGAGAAACCCCGTGGGACTCGGTGCGAAGCGTACCCGCATTTCGTTCCTCCGAACAGACCCCGGCCACCAAGAGAAGGGCCCCCGGGTGGAGGCCCAGTGAGTGCACGCGGACTATAGCAGGGGGCCGACGCTCGTGTCAAGAAACGGGGTCAGAACGGCCCTCGACCCCGTGCGGCCGCGGGACCGGCGCCTGCGGCCGCGGCGAGGGCCTCCCGGCTGGCACGAAACTGGCTTCCTATCAGGTGCGGCAGGGCGTCGTCTCGGACTCCCTGGCGCAGCGCGTGTGCAGGGCGGCGGGGCGAAGGCCACGGACGTGCGAGGGAGGGCCCGGTGATCGATCTCATAAGGGCGGCCATGGCGCGGGACCCCGCGGCACGGGGGGTCTCCGGCGTGATCGAGATCGTCTTCACCTACTCGGGGTTCCACGCGATCCTGATGCACCGGTCCACCCACTTCCTCTGGAAGCTCCACGTCCCGTTCCTCCCGCGCGCCCTCTCCCAGATCGCGCGGTTCCTCACCGGGATCGAGATACACCCCGGAGCCGAGGTCGGGAGGGGCTTCTTCATCGATCACGGGATGGGCGTCGTCATCGGCGAGACGGCCGTCGTCGGCGACAGCGTCACCCTCTACCAGGGAGTGACGCTCGGCGGAACCGGCAAGGAGACCGGCAAACGGCATCCGACCCTCGGCAACAACGTCGTGGTCGGCTCCGGCGCGAGGGTTCTCGGGAACATCACGGTCGGGAACGACGTACGGGTCGGAGCGGGGTCGGTCGTCGTCAAGGACGTGCCGGACCACTGCACCGTCGTTGGAGTGCCCGGCCGGATCGTCCGGGACAGGGGCAAGAGGGTGCTCGACGCCCCTCTCGCCCACGATGCCATCCCCGATCCCGTCGCCTGCCAGATCGAATCTCTCGAAGAGCGCCTGCGGCGGCTCGAGGAGAGCCTCACGGACGAGCGCTCCTGACCCCTTGACACGTGGTCCCCACGGGGATAGGCTGGCCAAACGGGCTGGCGCCCTCGAGTTTCGGATACGGTCCGGGCTTCGGCAGGGGGGCTGAAGCTGCGACTCGGTCTCGACACGGAGAAGTTCCGCAAGCTGGGGTGGCTGGCGGCATTCGCCACAGGCATGGCGTACGTCGAATCCGCAGTTGTCGTCTACCTCCGCTTCCTCTACTACCCCGACGGGTTCTTCGTCGCCGACGCCGCCGTCCTCTCGACCGTCCCCCAGGACACTCTGGCGATCGAGATCGGCCGCGAGGCGGCGACGATCCTGATGCTCGCGGCCGTGGCGCTCCTGACCGCGCGAAGAAATTGGTGGGAGCGACTGGCGTTCTTCCTCTGGACCTTCGCTGTCTGGGACGTCTTCTACTACGTCTGGCTCTACGTCTTTCTGCGCTGGCCCCGCGACCTCATGACCCTCGACGTCCTGTTCATGATCCCGGGCGTCTGGATCGCCCCTGTCGCCCTGCCCATCGTCATCTCCGGGATCATGGCGGTCGTGGCGGTCGTGATCCTGAAGCGCACGTGAGTAGGTCCGGTGTCGCTGGCTCCAGGGGGTGTGCTGTGAAGATCACACGATTGCTCATCGTCCTCGCGCTGGCGGGCGTCCTTGCGGCCTGCTCGGGCGAGGAGACGGCCCGGGAGCCATCGGGTCAGGAGGAGGCCGCGGCGTCCACCGTCTCCGCGGAGGCGGTGGGTGTGGAGACTACGGCTTCCGTAGAGGAACCTCCCGTTTCCGCAGAGATGGAGTCGGGACAGGTCGGCGAGGTCGACACTGAGGAAGTGCGCACCGCGGCTGCAGACTTCGAGCCTGCGGAATCCGGGGGCGTCGATACGGAAGAGCGCCTCGCGGACACTCCGGCCGCCGACACGCCGGACGAGGACGAGTTGGAATCACGAGATGCCGCGGCCGGCATGGGCGAGCGGGTGGTCTCGCCGTCGGGCCTGCACGTCCTGCGCGCGTATGTGTGCAAGGGAATCGAGCAGAACGAGCCGACCGAAGCCGGGAAGAGCTTCGTTCCCGAGGCCGACGGGATTCTCAGACTCTGCTGCTTCAGTGAGATCGGCGGCGCGGGCGAGGGCGCGGCGATCCTGCACCTCTGGTATTGGGGCGACCGCGAGATGGCGCGCGTCGAGCTCCCGGTCAGGAGCTTCAGGTGGCGAACCTGGAGCACGAAGAAGATCCTGGACGAGTGGCAGGGGGAGTGGCGTGTCGACGTCACCGACCAGGAGGGGTTCGTTCTGACCAGCCTCACGTTCTCCGTCGAGTAGCTCTTCGGAGGAGCGCCCGTACCTCCCTCACAGGGCCCTCTTGCGGCCCGTTCGGAGGGATTCTCTCACACCGTTCTCGCCGCGGCTCTCGGGGCCTCCCGGCCACACCGCGCACCGCGCGGAACCTCGCGAATTCCCCTTGACAGTCCATCTATTAGAACTATATAATATTACGACATTTGAATGTTTGCGGCGAACTCCTGAGCGGGGCGTGACTCGTGGGTCGATCTCAGGCAAGCAATGAGTGGAAGGGCGACAAGGACCGCGCGAAGAGCGGGGCAGGTGGCGAGGGCGCGAATCGACGCCGCACGCCCGACCGACCGATCGAGCGGGCCGCGGAGACCCTGAGGGCTCTGTCACATCCCGTGAGGCTCCGCATCGTGCAGCTCCTTGCGGAAGGGGAGGTGTGCGTGAAGGGGCTCGAGGAAGTGCTCGGGATCTCACAGCCGTCCGTGTCGCAGCACCTGGCGCGTCTGAGGTACGCGGGGCTCATCGAGTTCGAGCGTCGCGGCCACCTCGTCTGTTATCGGCTGGCGAGCGACCGGGCGTCGAGGATCCTGGCGGCGCTTCTCGAGGCAAGTACAGAAGAGAGTGACGAGAGCAGTTGACGAAGAGACGTCTGGGCGGAGCGCCGCTCGGCGGGACCGCCCGGTTGGAATTGAAAGGAGAGAAGGATGGAGACGACGAACACTGTGGCCGCCACCGACGCGACGTTCGATGACGAGGTTCTGAAGTCGGAATCTCTGGTGCTGGTGGATTTCTGGGCGCCGTGGTGTGGGCCGTGCCGGTTGGTCGCCCCGGTTCTCGAGGAGATCGCTGGAGAGAACACGGGCAAGGTCAAGATCGTGAAGGTCAACGTCGACGAGAATCCCGGCGTCTCGCAGCGCTACGGCATCAGGAGCATCCCGACGATGATGTTCTTCAAGGGCGGTTCGCAGGTCGACACGCTCATCGGCGCCGCTCAGAAGCAGCACATTCAGGAGAAGGTCGACGCGCACGGCTAGGCACGAGGCGCCACGAGAGGAGAAGGCGAAGATGGTGAAGAGAGAGACGGGGTTCCTTGCGCTTCTCGCCGCGGCACTTCTGGTGGTCGCGGCCGGGTGCGGCGGCGGCGACGAGAAGACCGCCACGGAAGAGGGAGCTGTCGGAGAGCAGGTGGCGGAAGCCGGCGGCATGAACGACGCTTCCGGCGAGGGTTCCACGGCCGACGCGGGTGAGGAAGTGATGTCCCGCGAGACGGACGCCCCGGCCGGTGAGATCGGCGTCGACGACGGAGACTACCCTCCGCCGTTCACGCTGCCGGATCTCGAAGGCAACCAGGTGTCCCTGTCCGACTACCGCGGCAAGGTCGTCGTGCTCGATCTGTGGGCGACGTGGTGCGGGCCGTGCCGCGCAGAGATACCCCTCCTGGTCGAGCTCTACGAGGAACTGAAGGACGAGGGGCTCGTTGTCGTCGGCGTGGGGCTCGACAGGGGAGGAGCCGGCGTGCTCAAGCCCTTCGTGGCCTCGAACAACGTGACCTACCCCATTCTCGTGGGGAATCCCGCCATCCAGGCGGAGTACAGGGTCAGCGGCATCCCCACGACGTTCATCCTGGACAGGGACGGCCGCATCGTGACGAAGCACGTGGGCTACCACCCTTCGATGGCGGACGGTCTCCGCGCCGAGATCGAGGGGATCGTCAGGCGCGGTGCCCCGCAGGCGTAGCATGGGACGGAATGGGAGCTCAGAAGGGAGGCGTGGGATGGCATGGAGGGAGCTTGCGTTCCCGGTCCTCTTCCTGGCCGCCTGGCTGATCATTCAGCTGGTGGTTCTGCCGCGGCTCGGGGTGTCGACGTGACTGCGCTCGGCCTGCGGGTCCGCGGAGCGGACTCAGGACCAGACGGGCGCGGCCGGAGACGGTGACCGATGACGCAGCCGACCGTGACGGTTCGGAAATCCGAGCGCACGCTCGAGCTTGCGACCGACGCCGGCGTGGAGCGCTTCACGATCGCGATCGGATCGAATCCCGACGGCGGCGACAAGCTTGCCGTCTGGGACTGCCGGACCCCGGAGGGTGACTTCGAGGTCGTCTCCATCGAGGACTCGAGCGAATGGGAGCACGAGGGTGAGCGCCTCTACGGCCCGTTCTTCGTCAGGCTCCTCTGCCCTCCGTGGGAAGGCATCGGCATCCACGGCACAAGTGAACCGGACAGCCTCGGCACGAAGGTGACGCGAGGCTGTCTGCGCATGAGGAACGAGGACGTCAGCCGTCTCGCCTCCATCGTCGGGGTCGGCACGCGCGTCCTGATCCTGCCTTGACGCGCGCTCGCGCGAACGAGCATCCGCTGGGAATTCCGTTGACAGCAATCCGCACGCAGGAGTAGAGTCGGGCCGCCTCAAGCTGGCGGTTCTCTGCTGGCGCCCAGCCCCTCAAACAGCGGAGCGCGCGTATGCGACCCGGACAGTTCGTCGCCGTCGCCGGGAACATCGGTGTCGGCAAGACGCATCTGACGACACTCCTCGCGAACCACCTTGGGTGGCGAGCCTACTACGAACCGGTGATCGACAATCCCTATCTCGACAGTTTCTACGAGGACATGGAGAGATGGTCGTTTCACCTCCAGGTCTTCTTCCTCTCGAAGCGATTCGAGATTCACAGGGAGATGGTGAGTTCCGACGAGCCGTGCATCCAGGACCGGACGATCTACGAGGACAAGGAGATCTTCGCAGCGACCCTCCACCGACAGGGGTTCATGTCGGAGAGGGACCACGAGAATTACTCTGCGCTCTTCGACACGATGACGAGCTTCCTCCGGACTCCGGATCTCATCGTCTACCTCAGGGCCTCGGTCGGCACTCTCCTCGGCCGCATCCAGTGTCGCGGCAGGGACTGCGAACGCGACATCTCCGGCGACTACCTCGACGCACTGAACCGCGCCTACGAGGACTGGTGCGACCGGGCCTCGCGTCTGACGAGGGTCCTCACGGTCGACACGGAGAACCTCGACCTCGTCGCGGACGAGTCGGCCATCGACGACCTGCTCACGAGGATTGTAGGGCTCATCGGGGAGGGGACGCCGGCGGAGGCCGCTGTCGGTCTCGGCGTGGAGCTCGCGAGCGTGTGATGTGCGCCTGGCCTGATGGGGCTCAAACTGTGGCGAGAGGACCCCTGGGGGCCCGAGGGCTCCTCAGGGACTTGAGGCGGCTTCCGCGGGGCGTGAATGCCCCGGCTGGGAGCCGCGTCAGTTTATGGTGGAGGGTTCATGAATCCGCCCGGGGAGCACCACCGGGCGTAAGTGTGCGTAGTTCTTGACGTTCGGCCTTCGCGGTGGTATAATGGGGAAGCAGTGTGAACCATGGGGGTGATATGAAGAACAGGAGATCTCTCGTCCCGGCATTCGCTTGGACGGCGGTTCTCGTGCTGTCGTGTGCCAACGTCTCGCTCGCGGCGAGCGAGGTGGCGCCCGACTTCACGCTGAAGAACATGGCCGGCGAAGACGTGAAGCTCACCGAGCTTCTCGAGGACGGTCCGGTCGTCATAGATTTCTGGGCGACCTGGTGCAAGCCCTGTATCAAGGGGTTTCCTCAGCTCCAGGAGATCTTTGACAGCTACAATAGCTGCGGCCTGAAGGTACTGGCCGTCTCGATCGACGGTCCGAAGTCGACGTCGAGGGTCGGTTCCTTCATCAAGTCGAAGGGCTACTCCTTCGAGGTGCTGCTCGATTCCTCGCAGAAGGTCGCGAGGAAGTACCACGTCTCCTCCGTTCCCCGAACCGTCCTCGTGGACACCGACGGGAAGATCGTCTACTCCGTGACGGGCTACCGGCCGACGAATCACGACGAGCTCGAGAAGGCCGTCGTGGCGATCTACCCGGAGCCGTGTCCGGAGGAGACCGAGGAGACCGAAGAGGGTGAGCAGGCGGGGGAGGCGGTGGAGGCCGAGTCGACGGATGACGCTGGTGAGTAGGGGACGGGTGGCCGCCGCCTTAACGCTAGCGCTTCTGATCGGTCTCGCCCCGGAGGCCGCCGTGGCGCAGAGCGATGTCTACGCGACCGGCGTCGTCACGGGTGACTTCCTCTACAATACGGAGGAGGACGCGTCCGTCGCCGACGCGAGGTTCGAGCTCGACGTCGGACTGGGTCCACTCACGGTCGGCAGCGTCTTCCGTGCCTACCAGCTGTCGGACCCGTCCTACAACCCGAAGGCGATCTACGTTCCTCCGGCGGAGCTCAAGCACCTCTACGCGGAATACGCGCAGGACGAACTGCTCCTGCGCGGCGGCTACTTCCTCGAGACGTTCGGGAGGGGCATCACTCTCCGCGCTTACGAGGAGGTCGCCCTCGAGTACGACACGACGCTCGACGGGCTGCTCGGCGAATACACCTGGGACCGGCTGGAGTTCACGCTTCTGACGGGCGTCGTTACGGAGGACGTCACGGCGCTCCGACACCGGGAGCACATCGTCCACGGCACGCGCCTCTGGGGGCGGGCGACGGACTGGTTGACTCTCGCCGGAAGCGCGATCGGACGCTCGGCCACCGAGAAGGACGACGAGGTCGATCTGCCGGACGAGATCTCCAGGTTCGAGGACGTTGTCCTCGGCGGAGAGCTCGACGCGTGGCTCGGCCCGGTGACGGTCGGCGCGGAGTACGCGGGTCGGAGCGGGGAGAACCCCGTGACCGGAGAGCAGAAGGTCGAGGGCTACGCGGGGTACGGGACGGCAACTGCGCTGATCGGCTGGCTGACCCTCTTCGGCGAGTACAAGGACTTCAAGGACTACTACGACTTCATGGTCAATCCGCCGACGGCCGTCAAGGAGCACCTCTGGACGCTCATGAACCGGGCGACCTATCAGATCGACCTGAACGACGAGACGGGCTGGCTGCTCGAGGGAAGTTCTTCGGTGGGCGGGAGTGGATTCGTGACGGGGGGCGCGTCCGAGGCGAGAAACCATGACGGCGACCTGAGGCACTGGGAGATGTACGCCGACTACGTTCACACGTTCGATTCGGGCACCGCCCTGGCGTTCGCGGGCTCGTGGCAGCGCGAGTACCTCTTCGTGGGCACGACGGCGTCCGGGAAGTTCACCAAGCGGTTCATCGGAGCCGGGGAAGTGGACTTCAGCGTGGGGGACGGGCAGATTGAACTGGTGGTCGAAGGCGAAAGTCTCGATGCGCCCGACGGCGATCCGTACGAGGATCTCCTGGTGTCGGCTGCCTGGTACCCGACGGCGACGGTCACGGTGATTGCGACCGCGGAGAAGACGACCGCGGAGGCCGAGGAGTCAGATCGCGACACGTGGTTCATCGTCGAGCTCAGGAAGACGCTCGCACAGGACCTCGACGTCTCCTTGAGTGGCGGAACGCAGCGCGGTGGGAAGATCTGCACCGGCGGCATCTGCTACGTCGAGCCGGAGTTCGAGGGCGCGCGTCTCAGGTTCACCAAGTACTTCTAGGGAGGACGATCGGTTGGCGGAACAGGGAACATGGGGAGTGTGGCGGACTCCGATCGGGCTCCTGACGGCGTTGGCTCTCGCTGCGTTTCTCGCGGCTGGCGGCTGCGACTGGTTCGACGATCCGCCGGAGGAGAACCTCCCGCCCTCAACGACGATGGTATCGTGCCCGTCGATGAGGGACGTCCAGGTCGGGGACGACGTCACGTTCGAGTGGCTCGGCGACGACCCGGACGGCGAGGTCGCTCTCTATGAGTGGGTCTACGACGACACGCTCGAAGGCGAGACGGCCGAGGAGTCGCTTACGGTCGAGGATGTCGCTGAGGGTGATCACCTCTTCGAGGTGCGCGCCGTCGACGACAAGGGCGCCCGGGATCCGCTGCCGGCGACGTGCGCTTTCTCAGCGACGTCGGGCGGAGGCCTGGTCGACCGCGCCGTGCTCGTTGAGTACCTGACCGCTTCGTGGTGCGTGAACTGCTGGAAGGGGGAGGAGGCGCTGCTCAATCTCATCGATCAGTACGGGGCTCAGCGCCTGTCGGTCATTGCCTATCATGGCCCACCGGGGCCGCTCTGGACCACTGAGACAGCGGCCGCGATCGAGCGGTACCGGCAGCACTTCGGATTCCTGGAGGGTACCTACCCCGAGGCAGTCTTCGATGGGTTGACTTACGAGGAGGGCGCCACGACCGTGGCCGGGGCACAG
>JALGVN010000259.1 GCA_025774645.1 bacterium | reverse complement strand
CGATGGAGCTACTTCAAGAGCAGCATCTTCCTCGTCTCGGCGTACTCACCGGCGGTCATCCGGTAGAAGTAGACGCCGGACGGGAGCTCGCGTCCGTTTTCATCGACGCCGTGCCACGAGACGTTCCGACGGCCCTCCACCTGCGGCTCGTCCGCGAGCGTCGCCACGAGGCGGCCGCTCACGTCGAAGACCTCGATCGTGATGTGGCCTCCGCCGGCCGGGACGTCGTAGCCGATCGTCGTCGTCGGGTTGAACGGGTTCGGGACGTTCTGGTAGAGTCCGAGCCGCTCGGGCACGATTTCTTCCTCAGGTACGCCGGTCCCCCACGTGGTCTTGATGACGAACGCAAGATCGATCGACTCCGGGAAGAACGGGTGCTGCGGCGGGTACCGGAGCTCGTTCCACGGACCCGCGTACGGTTCCATGCCGATGCCCCACACCGCGTCGTCGTTCCAGTGGTCGAGCGACGTCTTCCACCCGAAGTGCGCTTCGGGGAACTCCGGCCACGCCTGGAGATCGAGCCAGTAGACGACCGGCGCGTCCGGCATGCCGACCTGATGGAACGCTTCCGTCTCGTCGATCACGAACGTGTACAGCCAGCAGATAGTGTCCGCCCCGGGGATGTAGTCGTCGGGCGGGTTCATCCAGCCTTCCTCGATCCCGTCCATCCAGATGTCGACCATGAACTCGTAGGGAGCGAAGGTCTTCATCCAGAGGACCTCGCCGGGCACGCTGTACCCGGTGCCGCTCACGCTGTCGGGGATGTCGGAGTGGATGCTCAACGTGAACTGGACCGCTCCAGGATCCGGCACGTTGTCCCACAGCCACGAACCCCAGACCATGATTTCCGTGACCCGTCCCGGCGTCGTGCACAGGAAGTCGTCTGCGAGGACGTACGGCTCCGGGCTGACCGACGCGTTGACGTCGATCCCCGTGAGGTCGAGGTCCGGGTACTGGACCCACTTGAAGTCCGCCCCCGGGTCGATGCCCACCTCGTAGTCTTCTACCTCGCCGTCTGCGGCGAGACCCGTGAAGGTTGGTACGCCGCCGGTGCTGAACCGGAACCTGGCGTAGGTGATACCGGGCGCCGCGCTGCCGGGAACGACGAACGCGAGCGGGTTGAGACCCGGGTTCAGCGGCTGAGTCACGAAGATCTGCTCGCCCGGATCGCCCCAGCTGCCGTTCCCGTTGTAGTCGACCCACGCGTCGAGGAGGCCTGGGACCGACGCCGTCACGTCGACCGTCGCGACCTGGCCGACGATGATCGGCGACGTGAACAGGACACCGTCCTCGTCGTCGTTGCCGTCGAGATCGTCGCCGTCCGCGCCGCCGGTCGGCTGTCCGTCAGGATCGGCGTCGACGCTCGTCCCGAGGAACATCCCCGGCACGATCACGTGGCTCGCCCCGATCGAAGCGGCGAGCGTCGGGTACGGCGGATCGTCCGCGTCGCCCCAGTCGAGTTCCTGCTCCTCGATGAGGACCAGCTCGTCCTCGACCTCGCCGTCAGGCGCGCCGCCTGTGAACGGCAGGCCGCCGACCGAGCTCATCCGGAACCTCGCGAAGGTCTGACCCGGTGTCGATCCAGCAGGCACGGTGAACATGAACCAGTTCGGGCCCGCGTTGAGTGGCATGGCGGCGAAGATCTGTTCACCGGGATCCGCCCAACTGCCGTTCCCGTCGAAGTCGATCCACGCGTCGAGCATGCCGGGAGTGGAGGCGGTCAGGAAGACCGTCGCCTGCTGCCCGGAGATGAGCGGCGTCGTGAAGGTCACGCCGTCCTCGTCGTCGTTCCCGTCGAAGTCGTCGCCGTCCGCGTTCGCGGTCGGCTGTCCGCCCGGATCCGGGTCGACGCCCGCACCCAGGAAGAACCCCGGCACGATCGGATGGAACGCGCCGTTCGACACCGCAAGCGTCGGATACGTCGGGTCGGGCGCGTCGCCCCAGTCGACCGCCTCCATGGGTTCGCCGGTGATGCCGAACGCCAGGTCGATCGACTGCCCCTGGAACTCGTGGCCCGGCGGGTAGATCAGCTCCTCCCACGGCCCGCCGTAGGGCTCCATGCCCATCCCCCAGACGGCGTCGTCGTTCCAGTGTTCGAGCGACGTCTTCCAGCCGAACTGCGGTCCCGGGTCCTCGGGGATCGCCTGGACGTCCAGCCAGTAGACGAACCGCGCATCGGGCGTGCCCTGCTGCCAGAGCGCCTCCGCCGGATCAATGAAGAACGAGTAGTACCAGCACATGGAGTCCGCGGGCCACCACCACATGTCCGGCGGGTCCATCCAGCCTTCGAGGAGCCCGTCGGCCCAAAGGTCGACCTGGAACTCCCCGGGGAGGAAGGTCCTCATCCAGAGCAGCTCGCCCGGCATGCTGTAGCCGGTCGGGCTCTCGTCGGCCGGGATGTCGGCGTGCAGACTCAGGGTGAACGTCACCATGCCCGGGTCGCCGAACGGCAGGAAGTCATCGACCCACGAGCCCCAGACGTGGATGTCGGTGATGTAGCCCGGCTCTCTGCACTCGAAGTCGTCGGCGAGGATGTAGTCGATGGTCGCGTTGACGTCGATTCCCCACTCGCTGAGGTCAGGCTCCTGGATCCACTTGAAGGTCCCGCCCTCTCCGATCTCCACCATGTAGTCCTCGACCTCGCCGTCTGGCGCGGGGCCGTCGAACGGCAGGCCGCCGGCCATGCTGAAACGGAACCTGGCGAAGGTCTGACCGAGGACAGCGACGGGTGGGACGTTGAAGGAGAGCGGATTCGGGCCAGGCACGAGCGGGACGGAGAAGAAGACCTGCTCGCCCGGACCGCCCCAGCTCCCGCTTCCGTCGAAGTCGATCCAACCGTCGAGGGCGCCGGCCACGGATGCCGTGACGGTGACGTTGGCCGGGAGACCGAGGAGGAGCGGTCCGAAGACAACACCGTCCTCGTCGTCCGGAACACCGTTCAGGTCGTCGCCCGTCGCCGCAGCGTCGGGCTGCCCGTTGAGTTCGGCATCGACCGCCGCCCCAAGGAATACCCCCGGTGCGATGATGTGGTTCGCGCCGTTGGAAGCCGCGAGCGTCGGATACGTCGGGTCGGGAGCATCGCCCCAATCGATCGCCTCGACGATCGTGGCCCTGTGGTCCTCCACCTCCCCGTTCAGAGCCATGCCGGTCGGCAGCAAGCCACCGCCCAGACTCACGCGGAACCTCGAGAACGCCGGACCGGTCGGGCTTCCGGCCGGGACGGTGAAGTTGATGTTGTTCGGCCCCGCGACGAGACCTGTCGACGCGGCAATCTGCTCGCCCGCGTCGAACCAGCTCCCGTTGGCGTTGAAGTCGATCCACGCGTCGAGGAGGCCCGCGCCGGATGACACGACGCTGACGGTCGCCGGGAGTCCCGGGATGAGCGGCGTCGTGAACGTGACACCGTCCTCATCGTCGATCCCCGCGAGGTCGTCACCGGTGGCCGACCCGTCAGGCTGACCGT
>JALGVN010000258.1 GCA_025774645.1 bacterium | reverse complement strand
CGAAGAACGGCTCCAGACGGCCCGGAAACGCCTCCTGCGGCCTCAAGGGAACCACCCGACGGCGCCGCCTCCCGTCGAACCATGATGTCCTCCTTCTCCCTCGGCCGTCAGGCAGTGCGATGACCTTCACTCTAGAACTGTCATCACACGCCCTCAACCGAAAGTGGGAGGACACATGCCCTCATTTGAGCAGCACCATCTTCCTCGTGCGGGACACGGCCGCCGCCGAGAGCCTCACGAAGTAGACGCCCGACGCGACGGTCTCCCCTCTCTCGTCACGTCCGTCCCACACGGCGACGTGGCGGCCCGGGGTCGCTTCTCCGGAGGCAAGGGTCCTGACCCGCCTTCCCGCGATGTTGTAGACGGCGAGCTCCACGGCTCCGCCTCCCGACGGAACGGCGTACGCGATCGAGGTCACGGGATTGAAGGGGTTCGGGTGGTTCTGCTCGAGCGCGAACGCTCGGACGGGAAGCTCCTCGTCCTCGGGGACTCCCACCATGACGCTGTAGGAGTAGTCTCCGGTTCTTCCGGCGTCGTGGCGGAAGCTCGCCCACTCGACGCCCTGTCCGTACGCGTAGTCCCCCTCGCAGTCCCAGACGTAGATGCCGACGTCCATGCCGGCGACGATGACCTCGACGTCCCCGTCGAGGTCCAGGTCCGCGAGCGTCGGCGTACAGAAGATCTCCGCGTCCGTTCTGATCGGCCAGCCGTCGAGGACCTCCCCGTCGGCCGACAGCGCGAAGACCCGCCCGGCGACGCTCGCCACGACGATGTCCGGACTCGAGTCTCCGTCGACGTCCCCGATGGAGGCGCTCGACCCCGTGTTCTCGCCGATCGACTGCGGCCACCCGGGATGATACTCAGCGTGTGCGGTCAGGACGTGGATCGTCCCGTACTCGTCCGGGGCGACGATCTCGAGGTCTCCGTCCCCGTCGAGATCCGCCAGCGACGGAGACGGCGGGAAGTCGCCTCCGACGTCGAGCTCGAACGGCCACCCGGGCAGCGTGTCGCCTGACGCGCTGAACACGTACATGTCGCTGTCGTTCGCGATGACCACGATCTCGGGACCCGGCTCTCCGTCGAGCTCGCCCACGCAGGGGGAGCCGATGATGCGAGCGCCACACCACACGGGCCAGCCGGGCACTCTCGTCCCGTCGGCCTCGAAGACGTAGAGGCTCTCGGCCCTCGACGGCACGATGATCTCGAGCTCCGTGTCATCGTCGATGTCAGCGAGCGCGGCAGAGCCGTACTGGTAGCCGTACTGCCACATGAGGTACGCGAAGACGCCGTCGGTCGACGGGTCGTTGTCTCCGTCGATCAGCTCCTCGCCGGTGGCGGACCATCCGTAGAAGAAGCCGTCGGCGCTCGAGAGGACCACGTCGTCGAGGCCGTCTCCGGTGAGATCCCCGAGTGCCGGGGTCGCCCAGCAGAACCCGCCGGTACTGACGGGCCAGCCGTCGAGGAGCGTCCCGTCGTCCGCGTTCCACGCGAACACGCGGTACTCGGGATCTTCGGGGGTTCCGAAGTTGCCCCAGGAGGCGCCGACGATCTCGGGGTACGGGTCGCCGTCCAGCTCGCCGACGGCGAGAGACGATCTGTAGCCGCCCATCCCTTCGGTGGCGAAAATGCCGTTCGTCCGCGGGTCGCCATCGCCGTCCATGTACTCGACGCCGTCGTGATGCCAGCAGAGAACCTCGCCGGATCCCACGAGCACCTCGAGGTCCCCGTCGAGGTCGACGTCCGCGACGACCGGCGTACCGTAGTTCGCCTCCTGACCGAGCTGAGGCCAGCCTGCCTGCGCCGGCGGATTCGTGTTGATCTCGAGGGGCGCGGTCATCGGACCCTCGTTGCCGGAGGAGTCGATGGCCGCCACACGGTAGTAGTACTTCGTCTTGTCGGCGAGGCCGGAGTCCTGGAAGTACGACGTCCTCTCCACGACGCCGTCGTTGGCTCTCTCGTAGCTCCCCGCGGCCTGATCCGTCCGGTAGACGTTGTACCCCCACAGATCCGACTCGTCTGACGGCACCCACCGCAGAGAGATCGTGGTCGCCTGCACGTCCCCGGCGAGCCCCGTCAGGCCCCCGGGCGGCACCAGCTCGAACCAGTGCGACCACTCCTTCCCGTCCGCGTCGGTCAGGATGAGGCGGAACGGGGTACCGATGACCGCATTCACGTCGAACACGAAACCGCCCTGGCCCGAGACGGTGGCGCCCGGTTCGATGTCCCCCCACGAGTCGGTGCTGTCGGTGATCGTGACCTCCCCCCCGGGGTGGCGGAGCACGCCGGTGATCATGTCGGCCACTCCGTTCTCCTCGTTGAGAAGGTCGACGGACAGGGTGATCGTCTCCCCGACGTTCGGTACGCCGTTCCCGCCCGGCCCGTCGTCGACCTCGTTCCGGGTCTGCACCAAGCTCGGCCGATAGACCTTCAGGATGAACTCGCTCGTCCAGATCGCCCGAGATTCATCAGTGAGCTCGACGGTGAACGGGGCCTCGTACTCATTCGGGCAGTCGTCGGCGATCGTGAGCGTGAAGGCTTCCTCGTAGGTGACTTCGGTCAAGCTCGGGACGCTTCCGAGAGAGTGGGTGTTGTCGACGAGCGTGATGTAGGTGTCGCCGTTGTGGAGCGTCGCCGTGACGCCTACCGCTTCACTCTGGCCGCCGTTGCCGATCGTCACGTCGAGCTGGACGGTCTCGCCGGCCTCCGCCATTCCGTTGGAGTTGCCGTCGCTCGCCCCGATCGCGTCGTCATTCACGACCGTCGCCCTCAGCGTCAGGTGCGGCGCGAGGCTCGGGAAAACCCCCATCGAGTCCTCGTGCGGGAGGTGGTCCTGCGCCGTCACCGTGATCGCCATCGGACCCGTGGTCCTCGGGATGAATGAGAGCGTCACCGCCCCCTCAGCGTCCGTGACACCGCTGGCGTAGACCTCACCGCTCTTCACCACACACACGAGCGCGCTGTCGACCGCGGCCGGATCGGTCACCGTGACGGTGAGCTCCGTCGGCCCCAGCGGGATGGCCGGTGGGAGGTCGGTGTTCATCGGTTTCGGGCGACGGGTCCAGAGACGCGACTCCGGATCCCCGAGGAGAAGGTACGAGAGCTGCGTCCAGCGATCGGTGCCGTCGTGCCTGGAGGCACCGACGAACGGGACCTTGCACAGCGCGCTTACGACCCCGGCCCTCGTCGTGTTCATCTGGTAGAGCCCCTCGAACCACGCGTAGTAGTAGGACGACGCCGTCACAGGGAAACAGTAGCGCGTGGGACCGAAGAGCCCGGACATGCCGCCGCTCGGGTTATTCAAGAGGTGTTCGGCGATCGAGTCGAACTCGACGGCCGCCGTCGAGCAGTTCAGCATCCACGCGAACCCGGACCGGGCGATGCCGTTCGACAGCGCGTCGACGTCCTGGATCGTGATGTAGTTGTTCCGGCTCGTGCGGATGATGTCCTTGTTCCCGTGTCCCACG
>JALGVN010000053.1 GCA_025774645.1 bacterium | reverse complement strand
ACCCGTAGCGAAAGCCCAGCACCTGCCCGCCGTACTTCCCGATGGTGCGACGGACGATCGCCCTGATCACCGCGTTCAGTCCTGGGCAGTCGCCTCCGCCGGTGAGTATTCCGACCGTCATTGGGGCCTCGTTTCCTGTCCTCCGTAGGTTTCGCGGACCATTCCAGACTCGCGATGGTAGTGCCCGGCCGTGACCGGTGTCAACCGCTTTCGGGCGCTGTCGGCCGCCTGGAGGGCGTCAGCGGCTCAGCTCGGCGCGCGGGCCGCAACGGCCAGACAGACGACCAATGCGGCCCCTGCGTCCTCGAGCGCGGACGCGGCGGACGCGAGAGTCGCGCCGGTCGTCACCACGTCGTCCACGAGAAGAAGGCGCCTCCCCTCGCACGCCCCCGGCCGCCCCTCGAAGGCGCCGCGGACGTTCTCCAGCCTGCCCTCCCTCGGCAGAGCCGTCTGGCTCCTCGTCGCGCTCGCCCTCCTCAGGCACCCGGTGTCGGTCGGGACCTCCGTGAGCGCCGAGAGGGCTCTGCATATCAGCTCAGCCTGGTCGAAGCCCCTCTCGCGCCTGCGAACGCGGTGGAGGGGAACGGGGACGAGGGCCTCGATCCCTCCGGCGCAGAGCGACGCGGCAGCGGGACATGCGAGCGCCGCCAGCTCGGCCGCGACACCCGTTCTCCCGCCGTACTTGAGGGCGTGCACGAGCGCCTGCGCCGGGCCCTCGAACTCGACTGCGTACCGCACCGCGACGTCCCCCTCGGCGGAAGGCGCCGCGAGCAGGCGGGACCGCGGTCGCAGTTCGCGTCTGCATGCCGGGCACAGGTTGCGTCCGTCCTCGTCGAGCGGTCGGCCGCACGAGAGGCACGAGTCCGGGAAGAGGAACGCGAGGAGTGCCTTCGCCGGGCGGATGAACCACACGGGTGGCCGGCTCAGCGAGTTCACCATGTCCGGGGATCTCAAGGGAGTGGTTGCGTTCGCCGGCGGCGGGCGGTGTGACTATCGGGTGCGGTCAGAGGGCCGTCCTCGGCGGGCGCTCAGGCGATGCCCCGCTGCTTCCGGTCACGCTTCCGCAGGTAGAACATGAAGACGAGGGACACAGCGATGAGGACGAGCCCCATGATCTGGTTCCTCGTGAGGCGGAGCGCCTCGGTGTCGCGGACCATGGAGATCCAGCCGTACTGCCGGATCGGATCGATGAGGAAACGGTACGCCGCCAGGAGTATGACGAAGAGCCAGAGCAGGAATCCATCGAACGGCTTCCTTCGGTCGACCGCGAGCAGGACGAAGAACACACCGACCGCGGCGAGCGCTGCGTAGAGTTGGGTCGGGTGGACCGGTGCCCCGAGGAACGCGTCCCAGGCGGCAGAGCCTTCCGGGAACGTCACTGCCCAGGGCAGATCGCAGGCCGTCCCGAAGCAGCAGCCGTTCAGGAAGCAGCCGATCCTGCCGAGCGCAACGCCGAGGGCGAGCGACGGAGCGACGACGTCCGCGCCTCTCCACGGGTCGATTCCTTTCACGCGGAAGAAGACCAGACCCGCTGCGATGCCGGCGACGAACCCGCCATACTGCGTCAGCCCACCGTCCCAGATGCGGAACACGCCGATCGGATTGGAAACGTACTGCGGCCAGTGCCCGGCGACGTACGTGAAACGCGCGCCGAGGATCGACGCGATGATCACGAAGAACGCGAAGTCGATGATCAGGTCGGGGTCCATCCCCTCCGCGCGCGCGCGGCGTCTCGCGACCAGGATGCCGACAGCGAACGCCAGGGCCATCATGAGCCCGTAGCTTCGAAGGGGGATCGGCCCCAGCTCCAGCAGCACCGGTATCATCTAGTACTCCATCCGTCGCATTCCCATGCCGAGTACGATTCCGATCGAGGCGAGCGTCACGAGGAGCGACGATCCCCCGTAGCTCAGGAACGGAAGCGGCATCCCTGTCACCGGCGACAGCCCGAGCGTCACGCCGATGTTGATCGCCGACTGAACGAAGAGCGTGCTCGCGATTCCCACGATCACGAGCCCCGCGAACCGGTTCCGGACCTGTCCCGCCAGCTTGAACATGCGGAGGACGAGGAAGAGCAGGAGTCCCATCACGACAAGGCACCCGACGAACCCGAACTCCTCGGCCACGACCGAGAAGATGAAGTCCGTGTGCTGCTCCGGGAGGAACGCGTAGTTCTTCTGGGTCCCCCGCAGGAACCCCTTCCCGAGCACGGAGCCGGAACCGATCGCGATCTTCGACTGTATCAGCTGGTACCCCGTGCTGAAACGGTACTTCTCCGGATTCAGAAACGCCAGGATGCGGTGCCGCTGGTAGTCGGCGAGCCTCTCCCAGAGGAAAGGGCCCATGATCCCGGTGAACACGCACGTCGAGAACACCAGGAGCTTGTCCGTGATGAAGAGCCTCGAGACGTACAGGAGCCACGCGAGGAGCGCCATGAAGACCGCCCAGGCCACCCAGTTCACGGGGAACCCCTCCGTCCACGGCAGCGCGAGAAGGAGACTCACGACCGGGGTCGCAAGGAGCATCAGGAGGAAGGGTCGTGCCCCGCCCCAGAAGAGCATCGGCACGAGCAGGGCGACGAACATCACCGATGTTCCCAGATCGGGTTCGCGCAGAACCAGCGCGGCCGGCACGAGCGCCAGGAGGAGCGGCACGGCGAGATGGACCGGCCGGTCGAGCCGCGTCTTCCTTCGGGCGAGGTAGCGCGCGAGGACGATGATCACCGCGAACTTCGCGAGCTCCGAGGGCTGGAGCCGCAGCGGTCCCAACTCGAACCAGCGCCTCTCACCCCCCTTCCCCACGCCGATGACCAGCACCGCGATGAGGAGCGACAGTGCCACCCCGTAGAGGATCGGGGCGAGTCCCTCGAGCGTGTCCTGCGAGACGAACATCGCGGCGGTCAGAACGGCGAGCCCGAGGGCGGCCCAGATGATCTGCTTCCGGACGACGACGGAGAGGTCGCCCGCCCAGTCGCCGTGCGTGGCGCTGTAGATCATCACGATGCCGATCGCGACGAGCGCGGTCGTGACCACGAGGACCGGGAGATCGAAGTCTCTGAGCTGCCTGCGGTCCACCTCAGTCCCCTTCCTCGCCGATGGTGCCGTCGAGCGCGCCGCCACCGGCGGCGATCGCCGCTTCGCCGGTCTCAGCCGGCAGGAACTCCGGCTCCGGTTCCGGCTCGGGATCCTCGATCCTGAGATAGGCCTTGATGACCTCGCGCGCGATCGGGGCCGCGTTCGCTCCTCCGCTTCCCGCGTTCTCCACGAGCACGGCCAGCGCGATCTTCGGGTCGTCGGCCGGCGCGAACGAGATGAACCAGGCGTGATCCTCGCCGTGCGGGTTCTGAGCCGTCCCGGTCTTGCCTCCTACCTGGATGCCGGGCACGCGGGCCTGCTTGCCGGTGCCGTTCGGCGCCTCGACGACGTTCACCATGGCCCGGCGAATGAACGCGATCGTCGAATCGCTGAACGGAAGCTCCTGCGCCGCCGCCGGGCGGGCGGTCCCGATGACGCGGCCGGAGTAGGTCTCGACGCGCTTGAACAGGTGCGGTGTGTACATCCGCCCGCCGCTGACGAACCCGGAGGTGAGGTACGCGGCCTGGAGCGGCGTGACCAGGAGCTCTCCCTGCCCGATGGCGAGGTTGAGGACGACTCCCTTGCTCCACTTGCGCTTTCCGTACCGGCGGTCGTACCACGCCGGCGTGGGGACGTTCCCGCCTACCTCTCCGGAGATGTCGATCCCGGTCTCCCGCCCGAGCCCGCTCCTCTCGGTCCAGTCCATGAGCGTCGCCACGCCCAGGCGCGCCCCGAGCTGGTAGAAGAACACGTCGCAAGACTCGACGATCCCCTTCATGAGGTCGGCGATCCCGTGTCCCTCCCGCCGCCAGCAGCGGAACGTCCTGATGCCGTACTTGTAGGCGCCCTTGCAGTTGACCCGCTCACGGAGCGGCGCGACCTCGTTGACCTCGAGACCGGCGGCGGCCGTGATGATCTTGAAGGGACTCCCGGGCGGGTACGTGGCCTGGATGGCCCGGTTCAGGAGGGGGTGCCTCGGTGAGCCGACGAGCTCCGACCACTCCTCAGACGAGACGCCGGAGGCGAGCGAGTTCGGGTTCGGACTCGGGTGCGACGCGAGGACGAGGACCTCGCCGGTCGACGGCTCGATCGCGACGACCGATCCCGCTTCGAACTCGGCGAGCGCCGCCTCGGCCGCCCTCTGCGCCGGTGCGTCGATGGTGAGAACAAGGTTGTTGCCCGGTCTGGCCTCGCGCGCGGGGCCGGGCGGGAACGGGTAGAGCTCCCTGCCCGACGCGTCGAAGACCCAGTACTCCGCGCCGTCGCGCCCGTGCATCAGAAGCTCGTAGCGTTTCTCGACTCCCGTCTTCCCGACGATGTCGCCCTGCGAGTACCCGAGGGGCTGCATCGACCGGAGCTCGACGTCCGAGATCTGGCTGACGTAACCGAGGGCGTGCGTTCCCAACACGCCCTCCGGGTATCTCCGCACCGCCGTCACCGAGACCTTGACTCCCGGGAGCTCCGAGCGGCGTTCCTCGACGCGGGACACCTGCTCGAAGTCGGCGTCGTCCAGGAGCACGATGCTGCCGTAGTAGCTGGTCCGCGCCTCCAGGAGCTTGTCGGCGACGTACGCGCGATCGAGATCGAGCAGCTCCGCCAGAAGGTCGGCGGTCGCCTCGTCGTCCCGTCCCCTCGTGCGGTTGAGTGCGATGGAGAGCGCGGCGCGACTGTCGGCGAGGATCTCGCCGCTGCGGTCCAGGATGAGTCCGCGCGGCGCGCGGACGACGAAGCCCTGGACGTAGTTGTCCGTCGAGAGGTCCTCGTAGAAGGAGCCCCTGGCGAGCTGGAGCCAGCCGAGGCGGACGACGATGACGAGCGAGAGCGCCACGGCCACGATTCTGAGCGCTCTCGATCTCAGGCGGACGCTCTCAAGTCCCCGCTGTCCGTTACCACTGATTCCCACCGGCGATCACCCTCCAGCCCCTCAGACGAGCCACGGCGTAGACGAGGACGCCGAAGGCGGCCGTGTACGCCGCTCCGATGATCCCGTGGCGGAGGAGGAAGTCGAAGAACATGTCCATGTGGTTGCGATAGTAGATGAGGTAGTAGATGAAGTCGCGCAGGAGCGTTGCCACCAGGATGACCGCGCACTGGACCATCACGTTCGTTTTCACCAGATGGTCCCACACGCCGGCCGTCGCGTACGCGACGACAGTCAGGGCGAGCGTGTTCAGCCCGAGGTACTCGGGCATCTGCGAGTCTGCGAAGATCCCCATGATGAACGCGCCGGCGATGGCCGCCCGTCCGCCCATGAGGAGGCTTCCGTAGACGATGACGAGCACGAGGAGGTCGGGACGCGCCCCGAGGATCGTGATCTCGGACGCGACAGTCGCGTCGAGGATGACGGCTAGGGCCGCCAGGGCTGCGAACGTCCCTCCGCGCATCTACTCGGTCTCCTCGTTGACAGGCGTTTCCTCGAGGGGCGGTTCCGCCTCGGCGTCCGGCGGCGTCCCCGGCGGCGCTCCCGGTTCCGTTCCCTGCTCCGCCTCCGGCGTCCGCTCGAGTTCCCTCAGGAGTCTCTCCTCTGCCTCGCTTCTCCCCGGGAGCGACGCGCGCGTGCCGGTGACGACGAACACCTGTTCGACCGTCGAGAAGTCGACCGCGAGATCGAGCCGGACGCGCATCGTCAGGGGGCCCTCTTCGAGGCTCTGAACGGTGCCGACCGTGAGGCCGGGAGGGAAGACGCCGCCGAGACCCGACGTCACCACGAGGTCTCCGAGCAGGACGTCGGATCGCGCCGGCACGTAGTCGATCTCCCAGCTCAGAAGCCCCCCGGGGCCGCCGTAGCGCGCTTTCACGACGCCGCGCACTCGGCTGCGTTCGATCGTGACGCTCACGGCCGACGACGCACTCGCGAGCGGCTCGACCTGAGCGCGGTCGGCCTGCACGCGCACGACCTTCCCAACGAGTCCCTCGGGCACGAGCACCGCTCGACCCGCCGCGACGCCGTCCAGGCTGCCCCTGTCGATCTCTATCGTCTCGATCGTGCGCACGCCCGGCATGCCGATGACCTTCGCGGGCAGGAGCGCCAGGTGCTCCTCCTCCGGGAAGCTCACCAGGAACGCCATGAGCTCGCGCAGACGGTTGTTCTCGTGTTTGTACTCGATCAGCGCGCGTTTCTCGTCCATGAGGCGGGCCGCCAGCCTGCGGAGGGTGTAGTTCTCGTCCCTCACCCCGACGAGCTCGTCACCCTTCGTCTTGAGGTTCTTGAACGGACGGAGAGGCGTGCCGAGGACGTGCGCGAGCGCGTCCTTCGCGGACGGGGGCAGCGCCATGAGCGTGAAGGAGAGCGCGACGCAGATGGCGAACGTCGATAGCTCGCGGTTCCCTCGGAAGAGCCGGGCAAGTTGGGAGAGCATCCCGTCTTCCTACCTCTTCGCGGACCTCATCAGGACGGGCTCGTAGTGGGATAGGTTCTCGAGGATCCTGCCGGTTCCGAGCCTCGCAACAGCGCGCCGCCGCCGGTCATCACGATGCCGCGGTCGACGAGGTCGGCAGCGAGTTCGGGTGGCGTCTCCTCGAGCGAGAGCTTGAGCGCCTCGACGATCGCCGAGATCGGTTCCTGCAGCGCTTCCCGAATCTCCTCCGATGTGATCTTGAGCGTTCTGGGGACGCCGCCCACCAGGTCGCGTCCCTTCACGTCGGCCTCCATCTCTTCCTCGAGAGGGTAGGCCGAACCGATCTGGATCTTGATCTGCTCCGCCGTCTGCTCGCCGATGAGCAGGTTGTAGCTTCGACGGAGGTGGTTCATGATCGCCTCGTCCATCTCGTCTCCGCCCACGCGCACCGACGTGTGGTTGACGATGCCGGAGAGGGCGATGACGGCGATCTCTGTCGTCCCGCCGCCGATATCGACGACCATGTTCCCAGCCGGCTTCTCGACAGGGAGTCCGACGCCGATCGCCGCAGCGATCGGCTCGGCGACGAGGAAGACTTCCCTCGCGCCGGCGTGCTCTGCGGAGTCCTGGACGGCCCTTCGCTCGACCTCGGTGATGCCCGAGGGCACGCATATGACCATCCGGGGTCTCACGAGGAGCCTCCGTCGCTGGACCTGGAGGATGAACTCCCTCAAGAGGTCCTCGGTGCCGTCGAAGTCGGCGATGACCCCGTCCTTCATCGGCCGCAGGGCGCTGATCCCAGGGGGGGTCCTGCCGAGCATCTCCTTCGCCTTGCTGCCGACGGCCACGACCTGGCCGGTGCCCTTCTCGATCGCGATCACGGAAGGCTCATTCAGGACGACGCCCCGACCCTTGATGTAGATGAGCGTGTTCGCCGTACCGAGATCGATCGCGACGTCGTTGACGAGTCCTAGGAGGGAGTCGAACAGCATGACAGTGTTC
This sequence comes from bacterium, assembly GCA_025774645.1. Taxonomy (GTDB): domain Bacteria; phylum Joyebacterota; class Joyebacteria; order Joyebacterales; family Joyebacteraceae; genus JALGVN01. The sequence goes on along the minus strand of JALGVN010000053.1, from coordinate 21,990 downwards.
CCGTTGCGGCCGGGGTGCGCCTGAGCCGAACATCGACTACAGGTGCCCCTGCTCTTTCAGACTTACGTAGCCGTGGCTCCCGACGATGATGTGGTCGAGAACCTCGATCCCCAGAATCCTTCCCGCCTCGCAGAGCCGCTCGGTTACGAGGATGTCTTCGGCACTCGGTTCCGGAAGGCCCGAAGGGTGATTGTGAATGAGGACGATCGCCTGCGCGCTCTCTGCGACCGCGGCCTTGAAGACCTCCCGGGCGTGCACGACCGACGCGTTGAGCGAGCCGATCGAGATGGTTCTCACGCCGAGAATCCGGTTCTTCGTGTTCAGGAGGACTGCCCGGAAGTGCTCCCGGTCGAGTCCCGCCATCTCGGCCATGAACAGGTCCGCGACGTCGTCCGGCCCGGTCAGGTAGAGCCTGGAGCTCCGCTCCTCGTGGACCCGGAACCTCCGCGCCGTCTCTCTCGCCGCGCGGAGCCTCGCCGCCAGTCCGCGTCCGATGCCTCGTACCTGCGTCAGGCTCGAGGGCGGCTCCTTCAGCACGCCACCGAGCGTTCCGAACCTGTCGAGAAGCTCTCTGCCGACGTCGGCCGCCGGTTCCATTCCCGTCCCACCCGAGATCAACACGCACAGGACTTCGAGATCCGTCGGACCGACTGGGGGCAGGTCGCCCTCCCGTCCGGTTGCCCACGCGCGACCGCGCGATTTCACCTTCCCCACTGCCACCTCCGCCCAGGGCACGGTAACGCTAGCACAGGGGCTCAGAAACCGGCAAGCGCTTTCTCCCGGAATCAGGCTTCCTAGGTCCCGGGAAGCGCCCTTGCGACGAGATCGAAGCCCGCCGCGCGCTCGAACGTGACCTCCGCGAACTCTCCTTCGCGAAGGATGTCTGCGTGAGGTCCCTCGATCACGACGTGTCCGTCCATCTCCCAGGCCTGTCCGGCGGTCCGGCCCAGCACCTTGTCGGCGGCGACGTCGACAAGAACGGTCGCGCGGCTGCCCAGGAGCCTGCGTCCCCGCGCCGCGGCCAGCGCTTCCATTGTCTCGATCAGGAGCTTCGCCCTCGCTGACGCGACCTCCCGCGGGACCTCCGGCCGCATCCCGGCTGCAGGGGTGCCGGGCTCGGGAGAGAACTCGAAGACGCCGAGGTGCTCGATGTGACCTTCCTTGACGAACGAGAGGAGTTCCTCGAACTCCTCCTCTCCCTCTCCGGGGAAGCCGACCATCACCGAGCTTCTGACGGTCAGGCCGGGCACCGTCCGCCGCGCGCGTTCGAGGAGCGACCGGATTCCCGCTCCGTCGATGCCGCGGCCCATGGCCGCGAGCACACTGTCGGACACGTGCTGGATCGGCACGTCGATGTACGGCACGATCCCGGTCTCTTTCGCCATCGTCGACAGGAGCTCGTCCGTGACGCGAGCCGGGTGTGTGTAAAGGAGCCGGATCCACGGCACGCCGAGCCTCGAGAGTCTGGTGATGAGCGCCGGCAGCAGACTGTAAGAAGCAATGTCCGTGCCGTACGCCGTCGTGTCCTGCGCGATGAGGTTGATTTCGCGGACACCGATATCGAGGAGCGAGCGCGCCTCCTCGACGACGGAGTCGGGATCCCTGCTCCTGAGCGCCCCTCGGATCGATGGGATCGTGCAGTAACGGCATCGGTTGTCGCAGCCTTCGGAGATCTTGACGTACGCGAGGTGGGGCGGGGTCGCGAGGACGCGAGGTGAGAGGTGGTCGTATATCCGGACCGGTTCCTCGACGATCGAGACCCGCGGGCTCGCGGCGAGCGCCTCGGCTGCCTCGACGATCCTGTCGAACGCGGAGCAGCCGACAACTCCGTCCACACCCGGCAGCACCTCGAACGTGTCGTCCCCGTAGCGCTGGGGCAGGCACCCGGCCACCAGCACGCCGCCCAGGAGTCCGTCCCGCTTGAGCGCCACACACTCCTCGACGACCGACTTCGACTCCTCGACGGCAGACGATATGAAGGAGCACGTGTTGACGATGGCGATGTCGGCTCCCCGAGGGTCCTCGACGAGCGTGTGGCCGGCCTCGTCGAGCAGTCCGAGCATGACCTCGGCGTCGACCAGGTTTTTCGGGCAGCCCAGCGTGATGAGTGCGATTCTCATGGGAACGGGGTGCGGTCCGGGGCGTCAGCTCCCGCCGAAGGTCGAGCCGGACATCTGCTCGGCCCCCGCGGGCACTTCCAGCTCGAACTCGCTGTCAGGGGTCGGGACGTCGTATCGGGTGGTCCGCATCCGGTACGTCGTGCGGTCCCCGGATGTGGCGTGTGCCACGAGCAGGACTACGGCTCGTGTGGTCGTGTCGATCGTTACCTGAACGCGGGCGGGCTCGATGAAGGTCTTGCGCGGGCGGAGGTTCAGGGTCCGGAGATTGCCGGCCTCCTCGGGTCTTTCGAACGGGCGCCCGCTGTCGGGAGCGAACTGCCGAAGGAGCCTCGCGGGATCCAGCATGATGTCCGACGAGTCGATCGAAGACGCGAAGAACTGGTTCGTCGCGGGCACGTAGACCTGAAGGCTGTCGTCGTCGACGACGATCCTCCCGCCGTCGTCGTAGGAGACCGAGAGCCTGTTCGGCCGTTCGAGCAGGAGCACGCCGTCGATCGTGTAAGAGGTGTCGGCGAGCGCCCAGTAGTTTTCCTGGGTGAACTCGATCTCGTACGAACGCGCTCTCTCGTACCGTTCGATGACCGACGCGACGAGGCTCCGGGCCTCGTCGAGCTCAGGCGACGCCGAGGTGCTCTGTGCCGCGCACGAGGACGCGACCATCAGAAACGCAGCCGTCGCTGTTCCGACCGCCGCGATCGAACACACAAAGACCCGCCGGGCGGCGGGCCCGCGGTCATTCCCTGTCCTCGTCGTCCTCTTCATCATCCTCGTCTTCCTCTTCCTCTTCCTCTTCCTCTTCTTCTTCCTCGCCCTCGTCCTCTTCTTGTTCTTCTTCCTCTTCGTCTTCCCCGTCTTCTTCCTCGTCGTCCTCCTCTTCGGCGACCTCGCCCCCGGCCTCCTCCCACTCTTCGCCCTCGGGGAATCCGTCGTCGGCCGCCTCCGCTTCTTCAAATCCCTCGTCGGGTGCGAACGCGGTCGCCGTTGCGACGCCGGCCGCCATCGTCTCCAGGTACTCCGGACCGACCATGACGTCGCGCGCCTTGCTGCCCTTGAACGGACCCACGATACCGTTCGCCTCGAGGAGGTCCATGAGGCGTCCGGCGCGGGCGTAGCCCACTGAGAGCCGCCTCTGCAGGAGCGACGTGGAGCCCACCTGCGTCCCGACGACGACCTCCACCGCTCTGTCGTAGTAATCGTCCTGCTGAGTGGCAGCGAGCTTCGCCATTCCGCTCTTGTCCTCGATGTCGAAGAGGTACGCAGGCGGTCCCTGCTTCCTGAGGAAGGCGACGACTCTCTTCGTCTCCTCCGGCGAAGTGAACGCTCCGTGCAGGCGGGTTGGTTCCGGCTTGCCCGTCGGGAGGAAGAGCATGTCCCCGTCCCCGAGGAGCGTCTCGGCGCCGTTCCGGTCGAGGACCGTCCTCGAGTCGGTCATCGAGATGACGCGAAACGCGATGCGCGAGGCGAAATTCGCCTTGATGACGCCCGTGATGACGTCGACCGAAGGGCGCTGTGTCGCGAAGACGAGATGGATGCCGACCGCGCGTGCCATCTGCGCGAGCCTCTGGACCGGTGCCTCCACCTCCCGCGGTGCCCGGACCATGAGGTCGGCGAACTCGTCGACGATGACGACGATGTGAGGCAGCCGAATCCGGTTCTCCGCCGGGAGCGCGTCGAGATCCTCGCCCTCCGTGATGCGCCGGTTGAACCCGTAGATGTCGCGCACGGTGAGGGCCGACAGGACGTCGTACCGCCGGTCCATCTCCGCCACGAGCCACTGGAGAGCCATCGCCGCCTGCTTGGCGTCCGTGACGACCGGCGCGAGCAGGTGCGGGATTCCCGCGTAGCGGGGAAGCTCGAGGCGCTTCGGGTCGATCATGAGGAAGCGCACCTCGTCGGGGGTCGACCGGAAGACCATCCCCGTGAGGAGCGCGTTCAGGCAGATGCTCTTGCCGGACCCCGTGGCGCCCGCCACGAGGAGGTGCGGCATCTTGGCGAGGTCGGCGCACGCGACCCTGCCCGTCGTGTCCTTCCCGAGAGCCAGCGGAATCTCCGACGACATCTTCTGGTACGTCTCCGCCGCGAGAACGTCTTTCAGGTAGACCGTGACGGGGTGCTCGTTCGGGATCTCAATGCCGACCGCGCCCTGGCCCGGGATGGGGGCGATGATGCGGATCCTGATCGCCCGCATCGCCAGGGCGAGGTCGTCCTGGAGGTTGGATATCTGGCTCACCTTGACGCCCCGGGCGGGTTCGATGTCGAACCGGGTGATGATCGGTCCCGGGTGGACCTTCACGACGGAAGCGGTGACGCCGAAGTCGGCGAGCTTCTGCTCGAGGAGTTTCGAGCGCGCCAGCAGCTCCTCCTTCGACACCTGCGTGTGCGCGACGTCCGGCGGGTCGTCCATGAGCGAGAGCGGCGGGAGGCGAAAGCCCCCCGGCGGCGCTCTCCTGACGGTCGCCCTGGTCCGCGTGCTGACCTTCGCCTGCATGATCTTCGGCGGTCTCGGCGCGGCCCTCCTGGGCTCGGGCACCGGCGCGAGCGCCTCCTTCGGGGTTGCTTTCTCCCTGGTCCTCCGGACGCGCTTCGGGCGATCGGCGCGCTCCTCGGCGCGCGCTTCCCGCCGCCCGGCCGTCGCAGGCTTCGCGCGCTCCGTGCGTGCAGCCTTGGACCGCGTTCGCGGTTGGCGCTCCGTGCGCTCCGCCCGTTCGCTCACCCAGTCCCGGAACGACTCGGCCGTCGCGCCGACCCAGTCGCCGAACGCCACGAACGGAGCCGTGAGGGCGTCGATGTCGAACTCGGTGGTCAGGAGCGTGATCACGACGATCGCTCCCGCTCCCGCGAGGATGCTGCCGACCTTGCCGATGTGCATCGTTCCGAAGTCCGCGAGGTACGCGCCGACGACGCCCGTGACCGCCGCCACCCGCTCGCCGCCCAGGACGTGGACGAGGGCGACCGCGATGAGCGAGACGGCCGTCAGGAAGACGCTCTTGAGCGCGAGGTTCTCCGGGTCGTTCCCCGTGAGGCGATTCCAGCCCCAGAGGACGAGCAGGATCGGGACTACCCAGGCGCAGATGCCGAGCAGGTCGAACATCCCGTTCGCGACCTGCCTGTTCTGCACGCCGAGCTGGGTGGTCCAGATCTCCGACCCGAGGTTGTCGGAGAGGGAGAAGTAGACGTGCGTTCCGAGGCTCACGCCGATCAGAAGGCCAAGGAACAGGAGAAGCACGCCGACGAGCTGGCGTCTTCTGTCGTCGGTCATGTGGTCGAAGACTGCCACGCGGTGAGGCCTCCGATCGGTCCGCCGGCGGGGCCGGCGGCGACACACTGGCGGTGGTGTACGTGACGCCGGATGAACGGGCCGGCCGACGCGGCGCCTAGCGGCGGTTCCGGATCTTGCCGGTGATTCGTCCCTCGGCGACGACGGGAACGGTGTCGAAGGCGTCGAGCCTCGAGCAGAACTCCAGGTCGTCCTCGAACCCGAGGGCCGCGAGCTTCCGGCCGTGCGTCGAGCTACCGATGACCCCCTCGATGTCCGGCAGGCAGCCCGCGAGCGATCTCGCGGCGCCCGCGCCGTCGTTCCGAACGAGCCCGCTCCCGAGCCGCTCCTCGAGGCTGCGGACGACGTACCCCCCGCAGACGAAGTCCTCGAGCGAGAGCTGCCCCAGATTGCCCGAGCAGAGGATCGCCACCTCGTCGGGTCTCGTCGTGAGCAGGTGCTCGACGACCGCTCTGAGGTTCAGGAAGCACCCGATGATGACCTCGTCGGCGGGAGCGCTCTGCGCGATGGCCACGGTCCCGTTCGACGTCGTGAAAACGAGGGTCTTCCCCTCGACGACCTCGGGCGTGTAGTCGAGCGGCGAGTTCCCCAGGTCGAAGCCGTCGATCTTGATGCCTTCTCGCTCGCCTCCGAGGAGCGTCGCCTCGCGGTCCAGTGTGGGAACGAGCTTGGTGGCGTCCTCGACGTGGGCCACGGGGATGATGCGCTCGACCCCGTTCTCGCACGCGTGCACGATCGTGCTCGAGGCCCGCAGCACGTCGATGATCACGACGTGCTTCCCCTTCGCGTGAGGCTCGGAGAACCGGCTCGGTTCTGTGTAGAGAGAGAGGTTCATGTTAGTCAGCTACCGTTGCTTCGGTCGTGGCCTCTTTCTTCCTCTCGAGCGTGCCCGTGTCGAACGTCCCCGCCACGAAGTCAGGGTCGGCCATCATCTCGGAGTGGAACGGGATCGTGGTCGCCACGCCGACGATCACGAACTCCTCGAGCGCCCTTCTCATCCGCGCGATCGCCTCCTCGCGCGTGTTCCCGTGGGCAAGGAGCTTCGCGATCATCGAGTCGTAGTGCGGCGGGATCGTGTACCCGGCGTAGACGTGCGTGTCCACCCTGATGCCGGGACCGCCCGGTACGTAGAAATCGGTGATCTTCCCCGGGTGCGGAGCGAAGTTCCGGTCCGGGTCTTCCGCGTTGATCCGGCACTCTATCGCGTGGCCGCGGAGGGCCAGCTTCTCCTGCGTGAGCGGGAGCGGCTCCCCGGCTGCGATTCTGATCTGCTCCTTGACCAGGTCGACTCCCGTGACGAGCTCTGTGACGGGGTGCTCGACCTGGATCCGCGTGTTCATCTCCATGAAGTAGAAGTCGCCGTGCGAGTCGAGGAGAAACTCGATCGTGCCGGCGCTCGCGTACCCGATCCCCGTGGCGCCCTTGACGGCCGCCGCGCCCATCCGGGCGCGCAACTCGGGCGTCACGGCCGGCGAGGGCGACTCCTCGATCAGCTTCTGGTGCCGGCGCTGGATCGAGCAGTCCCTCTCTCCGAGGTGCACGACGTTCCCGTGCGAGTCCCCGAGGATCTGGAACTCGATGTGGCGAGGCTCCATGATGAGCTTCTCGAGGTAGATGTCTCCGTTTCCGAACGCCGCCTTGGCCTCGCCGCTCGCGATCACGAAGTTCGCCGCGAGCTCCTCGGGGTTGTTGGCGACGCGCATGCCCTTCCCGCCGCCCCCGGCCGAGGCCTTGATCATGACCGGATAGCCGATCCGGTCGGCCTCCGCGCGTCCCTGTTCCACGTCCGGGACGATTCCCTCGGTCCCCGGGATGATGGGAACTCCGGCCCGCGACATCATCTTCCGCGCGGTCGCCTTGTCGCCCATCATGCGCATCATCTGAGCGGTCGGTCCGATGAACGTGATGTCGTGCTCCGCGCAGATGTCCGCGAACTCGGCGTTCTCCGCCAGGAATCCGTACCCGGGGTGGAGCGCCTCGGCGCCGGTGACTTCCGCTGCGGAGAGGATGGCCTTGACGTTGAGGTAGCTCGCCCCGCCCGACGCCGGTCCGATGCAGACGGCCTCGTCGGCGAACTTGACGTGCAGGGCGTCCTCGTCGGCCTCCGAGTGGACGGCGACCGTCGGGATCCCGAGCTCCTTGCACGCGCGCATCACCCTGAGGGCGATCTCGCCTCGGTTCGCGACGATGATCTTGCTGAACATCGGACTACCTCCGAATGTCCCCGTCTCAGTCCGGCTCGACGAGGAACAGGTGCTGTCCGAACTCCACCGGCTGCGCGTTCTCGACCATGACCCTCACGATCGTCCCCGACACCTCGCTCTCGATCTCGTTCATGAGCTTCATGGCCTCGACGATGCACACGACCTGTCCCTTGTTGACGTGGTCGCCCTGCCTGATGTACGGCGGTGACTCCGGCGTGGGCGACGCGTAGAACGTCCCCACCATCGGTGACACGACGGGAGCGAGTCCCGAGTCCCTGTCGTCCTCGGCCGCGGCAGCTTCCGCCGCGAGCGCGGCTGCAGCCGGCTCCACTGCCGCTCCGCGCGCAGGCGTCGCCAGGGCCGCGTGAGGCGCCTCGTGCGCCACGACGTGCCCACCGGCTTTCACGATGCGTACGGAGTTCATCGGACCCGTGACCGAGAGCTCGTGGATCTCGCTCTCCTCCACAAGCCTGATGAGTTCCTCGAGTTTCTTCCTGTTCATCTCGCCTCCGGAGAAGCCCGTAACACGTTTACTGCACGCGCGATACGTATGAACCAGTCCTGGTGTCGACCTTGACGACCTCGCCCTCCTCGAGGAAGAGCGGGACCTGAACCACGGCACCGGTCTCGAGAGTGGCGGGCTTCGACCCTCCCGAAACAGTGTCGCCCTTGACGCCCGGATCCGTCTGCGTGACTTTGAGCTCGACGAAGTTGGGGAGCTCGACCACGACCGGCTCGGCTCCGTCGAGGAGCATCTCGATCTCGAGACCCTCCTTGAGGAACCGCGCCTTGTCTTTCCCCACGGCGTCTACCGCGAGCGAGATCTGTTCGTAGTTGTCGAGCTTCATGAAGTGAAGGAAGTCGTCACGGTAGAGAAACTGCGCCTTGCTTCGCTCGAGCCGGACGTCGTCCACCTTCTCGCCCGCGCGCCACGTCACCTCCAGCACGCGCCCACTCTTGACGTCCTTGAGCTTGCTTCGGACGAACGCGCCCCCCTTCCCAGGCTTCACGTGGAGGAACTCCACGACCTGGAGGAGCTTGCCGTCCCTGCGTATCACCATTCCGTTGTGGAAGTCGTTGCTTGTCGCCATGTCCTCCCCAGCTGTTTCTGGAAGACACCCCGGCGGAACAGCTCCGCCGGCGCCGATGCAGAATACACCCGGCTACCTGCCCAGTCAACCCGGTTGTTCCCGGTCCCGACGCGGGACCGGAGTCGCGATGCCCGCGTCTCCGGGCGCTTCCCGGGCGGCCCCGGAAGCAAAAGGGGCCACTTTCCCGTCGGGCGTCTCGCCGCTCCCGCGAGCGGAGAAGCCGTCCGTCGGACCCGCGTCCCCTTTCGTGACTATCCTATTGCCGCGAGGGCCTTTCGATACTCTCCGATGCGCTCGGCGGCGTGTTCGTCGTTCGGTCTCTTCGCGAGGATCCTCTCGCAGACGTCGATCGCCCGCGTGTAGAGTCCCTGACGAGCGTATATCTCGGCGAGGGTCAGAGTGGCGATGCCGTCCAGCTCGTCCTCGGGCGCTCGCTCTCCCGCGGCAGGAGAAGGGCTGAAGAGGTCCGCGAGGTGCGTCAGCTCCTCCGAGAGGGTGGCGGGCTCGCCCGGAGGGTGCGCGTTGACGTGGGCAGGCGCGGCGGTCGTGGCGGCGCCTGCTGCCGCCAGGATCTCGATCGGCCCGGGGCCCGTCGGGTCGTCCGTCTCTCCCCCGGTGAGGCCGAGCGCGGCTCGCGCCTCCAGGTTGTCCCGGTCGTGCGTCACCACGCCACGGTAGACCTCGAGGGCGTCGTCCCGTGCCCCGGTGTCCGCCAGCGCTCTCGCGAGCACGACGCGGATCGCGATGTGGTCCGGGAACGCCTCCAGGCCTTCGCGGGCGACGCGGACGGCCTCGTCGGCCCTTCCCGTCAGCCTGTGCGCTTCGGCGAGGGGCGCGTAGACGCGGGGAGAGCTGTGGCTCGCAAGCTCCTCCCTGAGCGCGACGATCACACCTTCGAGGGAGTCTGGCTGATTCGACATGGGCGGTTGCTCCGCGTACGTGGCCCACCGGCCGACCGGGCTCACTACCCGGTCTGGAAACCCCCGGAACGCTAGCAGAGCGTGTGCGGGCTGTCAAGATGGAAGCATTGTCACGCGCTGCCGCGGGCGCGGGCGGGCCGTGTGGCCCGGCCCGCCTCCCGGACGCTTACGACTCCGGCAGCGGATGAACGGCGAACGTGTTGGCGACCGCGTCCAGGTTCCGCGCGAACGCCGTCTTGTCCATGGCCGGCGCGAAGAGCGTCGCGTCGATCATGTACACGCGCTCCTGGGTCGGCTCGAAGAAACAGTAGGTCATGCCGCGCGCTCCTCCCGGCGACCCCGACGGGCTCGACGGTGAGCGGGCGCCTCCACTCGATCTCGTCGCCGTCGTAGTAGCGCTTCGTGATCTCCGCACGCTTCGAGACGATGAACTCCTCGGTGACGGAGCCTTCCTCCCCCTGCTGCCAGTAGACGAAGACCGTTCGATCCGGGCGAGTCCGCCGGAAGAAGACGAATCCGTCGGAGGCATTCGTCGTGAAGAAGTCGTACCCGCTCGGCGGGGCGAGCGACCAGCCGAAGCGGCGACCCATCTCGGCCTCCATGCCGCTCTCCGCGGCCGCGCCCCGGAGTTTGTCGACGGCCCGGGTCCTGGCTCCGATCTCGAACTCGGCGAGGATCTCGGGGCCGTGTGCGGTGAGGAACTCGATCAGTTCGTCCTCGCTGCGGCCCATGAGGACGCCGACCGTCTGACCTTTGGCCCAGATGTCCCGCTCGATGTGCAGGCGGGGCGGCCCGTCGCGGTCGAGACTCCGGATCTTCCCCGCGATCTCGCGTTCGACGTCGCCCCCTTCCCAGGTTCCGATGACCATGATCTGCCTGCGGTTCCTGAGATCCCGTGCGATCGAAGGAGTCGTCACGGTCGTCCGGAACGCCGCTTCGCCGAGGAGCCAGCCCACCTCGGACTCCATGACGCGAACGAGGTGGTTCCTGGCGCGCGCCGTGGCTGCGCCGTCGTGGATGATGACGAGGTCGTCGCTCTCCCCCACGGCCGTGACAACGGGTCCCGAACACGAGAGCGGCAGCAGAAGGAGTGCCGCGATCCAGATGGTCGGTCTCGGTCTCTGCATGGCTACCTCCCTGAGAGCAGGTCCTTCCACGTGAGGATCCTGACGCCGGGTGGGACTTCGAATCTGAGCTCATCGGGCTCGAGCGGCGCACTCGTTCGGAGCGACGCGTAACGGATGTCGACCCTTACCTCCCGCGTCATGCCTTCGAACGCGCGGAGCTTCATGGAGCGGGGCGCCGGGAGTCCGTCTTTCCATCCGTGTCCCTCGTAGGTCACTTGGATCCGCTCGTCGTCGGGTCCGTCGACGACGATCTGGAGGACGACCCCGAGATCGGAATCGATCGTGGTCGTGACGCGGCGGCTGCCGTAGATTCCAGTCACGACGACCGAGCCGCCGTCGCCTGAGGAGGTCGGGTCTGTGAGCCGGGTCAGATACGACGCGTCCGGGAACCCGACGAGGAAGCCCGGCGGGTCGCCGATTCCGAGGTCGCCGAAAACGTCCTCGAAGCAGCCCCGCACCTCCACGTGTCTCGCGGGGAAGAACGCCCGCACGCAGTCGTCTTCCATCATGGTCCGAGCCGTGAGCGATGAGCCGACGAACGCGATGTCCGGGCGGAGGTCGGCCCGGAGCAGTCCTGGTTTGCGGTAGACGAGGGCAAACTCGTGGCGGAGCGTGCGGCCCGACATCACGATCTCGCCCGAGCCCGTGCCCCTGAGCACCGCTCCGTCGGCGATGTGCGAACCGAGGGCTCCTGCGAGAGCCTCGAGCTCGGAGACCGAGATGATGTCGCCCGGCTCGGGAACGCGCGCACACCCGGCGGCGAGCATGAGCGCGAGCGCCGTGAGGAGCGCCAATGCCCTGCGGAGCCCCGTCGCCGCGGGGAGCGGGGGGAGTCGACGACCCGATGGGCTCACCGCTCCCCTCCCGTCCCGGTCGCTCCTCCGGGGCTCTCGGCGCCGCCCGCGTCCGCGGGCGCATCCGGGAGCTCCGGGAGCTCCACTCCGGCCGACTCCAGTCTCTCTCGCGTCGACTCGCGGCCCGGCTCTGCGACGAGCGCGCGCGACCACGCGTCTACGGCATCCTCGAGGCGACCGATCTCACCGTAGACGTCGCCGAGGTGTTCGAGAATCACCGCGTCGGTCCCGCCGAGCTTGACGGCAGTCTCCAGCTCGGCCGCCGCCTCCTCGAGACGACCCACGCGGAAGTACGCCCACCCGAGTGTGTCCCTGACGTAGGGGTTCTCCGGTGCCATCTCGACGGCGCGCTCTGCGAGGACGACCGCGCGGTCGAGGTCCTTCCCCGAGTCGGCGAGGGAGTACGCGACGTAATTGAGGGCGACGAGATAGTCGGGGTCGAGGTCGAGGACGGCCTCGTACGCCGTGAGCGCCGCCTCCGAGTCGTCGGCGTCGTGGTACACGCTCGCTCTCCCGATCGCGATCTCGCGAGTCTCCCCGTACAGCTCCGTGGCGTCGTCGAGCCTGTCGAGGGCGAGCTGCGGCTGCCCGAGCGCCGCGTAGCCGCGCGCGAGCGCGGTCAGCTCCTCCTGAGAAGGGTGCGCCCCGTCCGCTATGGGCTCGAGCAGGGGTACCCCCTCCTCCGGTTTGCCAATGTCGACGAGGAGGCGGCCGAGCAGACCGTCGAGTTGGCGGTTCTCCGGGTCGAGGCGCTTCGCCCGCTTGAGTTCGTCGGCGGCTTCGTCGAGCTTGCCGGCGATGAGGAGCGCGCTCGCGTGAAGGAACGCGATTCTGGGGGCGAGGCTGTCGACGGCCGCCTTCGAGCGGTAGAGTTCCTCCGCGGAGTCGATGCGTCCCTGCGAGACGAGCGTCTGTCCGAGGAGGGCGATCAGCGCGCCGGGCGCGCCGTCTTCCCTGGCGGGGCCGTGAAGGATGGCCTCCGCCTCTCGCAGCTCGTCCCTGGCCAGGTGCACGCGGGCCTGAACAGCCAGCGCCGGGACGTTCTCGGGGCACTCGCCGCGAGCGCCGAGGATGGCTTCCAGCGCCTCGTCCGTTTGCCCGAGGGCGAGAAGCGTCCTCGCGACGGCCGTCGCGATCTCGCAGTGCCGCGAGTCGATCGACGCGGCACGCCGGTACTGGACCAGCGCATCCGAGTACGCCCCTTCGATTTCCATCAGCCGACCGACGCTGTAATGGAGGTAAGCCTGCGCGCTGCGCTCGATCCTCCTGGCTTCCTGCGTCCCGGCCGCCGGTACGGCGAGCACCGCAGTTGCGAGCAGGACGACGACGATCGCCGTCATTCGATCCGCACCAGGGGTCCTGCATGAGCGCTGCGACAAGGTGTCCTCCAAGGGCATCTGCGTGACTCCGTTCGGCGCTCGGAGTGTAGCACGCGCGTCCCGGGCGCTCAAGGCGGGCTCTCCAGCCCGCGCAGAGCCCTGCCGGCGCCGCGCCCGGGTCCTCTGTCCCCTCCGACGCTGCGTCGGTACGCGAGCTTCACTCTGCCGGGGATGTGTGCTATCTTGAATGGAGGCCGCACGTACTGCGTCAAAGCGAGCGTGGCACGGCTCGAAGGACGCGACCGGAGCGGCCGTCGATGAGGCGGTCGCCCTTCGGCGCCCCGCCCGCCGCGCCGCATGTCGGGTGCGCATCCGAGAGGAGGGTCGATCGATGAGATTGCGAACGCTGCCGCTCGCTGTGCTCTTCTTCGTCCTTCTTGCCCTCGCTGCCGGTTGCTACACGGTGATACAGCATCCAACGGGTCCCGAGGTCGTTCACAGCGGCGAGGAGTACAGGACCTGCGCCGACTGCCACGCCGAGTCATCCTATTATCATCCCTACTACGGGTACGCTCGCTCCCACTACTGGTGGAACGGGTACTACGGGTATCCGTGGTGGTACTACGATTGCTGGTGGTGGTACTGGTGCGACGACCCTGGCTCCGGAGGGTCGCCGGCCGAGACCGGCTCGCGCCACCTGTGGCAGACGAGCGGACTGGCGAGCAGTGGGTGGGGCTTCGCGACGAGCGGGACACGGGGCTCGCAGGTGGCTCCGCCGGCCGCGGCGGCGTCGCGGTCGAGCAGCAAGGACCCAAGCCGTACGCCTCCGGAGAAGAGCAGCCAGAAGGATCCCAACAGGAGCAAGCAGAAGAGCAGCGAGAAGAACGCCGACCGCAGCAAGGAGGAGCGCAGCACCCCGTCGCGGGACACGTCGCACCTCTGGCGCACCAGAAAGAGGGGGTCCTAGATGAGGCCGTTCCCGAAGGGAGTCGTCCGGGCCAGCGCCTGCGGCGGCCTCACGCTAACGGCCGCAGTTCTCCTCGCGGTTCTGACTGCCTCGGTTGCCGCCGCAGACACCGGCTTCATCGGGCCGATCGCACCAATCGACGAGATCCCCCTGACGTCCCAGGCGTTCGTCGGCGCCCGCGCCCTCGGCATGGGCGGCATCGCCTTCGCCGTGGCGGACGACGCCTCCGCCATGATCACGAACCCGGCGGCACTCGCGAGGCTCAGGCGCAGCGAGCTCTCCGGCGGCGTGTCGAGGCGGACGGACGATCTCTCCGGCGAGGCGTTCGGGAGCCCGTTCGACTCGTCGCTCGCGAGGACCAGGCTCTCCTCGATGCGCTTCGCCTACGCGTTCCCGACGTTCCGTGGGAGCCTCGTGCTGGGTCTGTCGACCGATCTCGCGTACGACTTCGACGACGACTTCGTCGCGGCGTACGAGGACAACTTCAACTTCGACGGCCACCCGGTCGACCAGGTCGAGGGTTACATTCAGGAGGGCGCCGTATACGCGTGGAACTTCTCGGGCGCCTTCGACGCCTCCGAGAACGTCTCGCTCGGAGCGACCGTCTCCTACTACACGGGCGACTACCGTCAGAGCTACCAGTGGAGGGTCACGGATGAGGGAGATCTTCCTGACGGATACGACTATCTGACGGAGTACGAGTTCCGAACGAGCTCGAGCGTGTCGGGCTGGCGGGGCACCTTCGGCGTGCTCTTCTACGCGACCGAGAAGATCGCTCTGGGGTTCGTGATGGACACGCCGCTCTCGCTCACGTTCAACGGGGTGAGGAAGGACCGCTGGACATTCGCGAGCCCGCCGCCTGTCGCCGAGGACACGGTCTACTTCACCGACAAGGTCACGATCCCCTTCGGGTTCGGCGGAGGCATCGCGTTCTTTCCTTCGGACCTGATCGTCATCGGCGGCGACGTCTACCACGTCGACTGGTCGCAGCTCAGGTACTCGATCCCAGAGGACATCACCGACCCCACTCAGCGGCTGCCCTACGAGCCGACGACCGACCTCAGGGTGGGCATCGAGGTCACGGTCCCGAACTGGCCCCTCAGGCTCCGCGGTGGGTACATGACACGGCCCATCGCTTATCAGGGGCTCGAGATCTCGCAGGACCGGTCTTTCTTCACCTTCGGCGCCGGCCTCCTCATCGACACCGTCTTTTCGCTGGACGCCGCCTTCATGGTCGGTGCGTCCGAGAGGTTCGCCGCGTACTACGACTACGAGGAGAAGACCGAGGAGACCGTCTTCATTCTCGAGGGCGCGTATCGGTTCTAGCTCCCGAGGTTGCGAGGGAAGATCTGCAGACAACGAAACGGCCCGGCATCGCTGCCGGGCCGTTCTTCTTGCCGTTTCGTCGGGGCGTCTCAGGACTCCGTCAGGCGAAGCCCGTCAGATCGCCGCGTGCTGCTTGACGTACTCCTCGAGCATCGTCCGGGTGTTCGTGTCGAGGCCCGTGAAGAAGCAGGCGATCCGGTAGCCTCCCGTCTCGGCTCCAGCCGGCTGGCACCGGACGACGACGGCCGCCGACGTCACGACCTCATTCTTGGACTGGCCCTTGCGGTTCTTGATCGGGAGCACCATCGTCACCTGGAGCTTCGTGAGCGGCGCGATGAAGTGACCGACGTGGCAGTAGACACCCTCGGCGCCGACGTTGATGCTCTCCGTCGTGATCGATTCGGCGGGGAACGACTCGTCCGTGCCCGACAACTGGAGCGCGACCTGCGCATCGACTCGCTTGGCGCGTCTCCTCTCGCGTCCTGCCCAGTCGTCCTTCTTCTTATCGCTCATTACGCCTCCGGGATGTGAACGATGCAGTCCCTGCCACAGTTCAGGTACTCTCGATCTCACGCCGCCGTGACTCTGTTCCCGGCCGACGTGAAGAACTGCGGTCCCCCCAGATGGTGCAGAGTATGGTACGGCTGCCTGAGGCGAAGGTGTCGGTCGAATGCACCCTGCTCCACGGAGGCCGCCACAGCCTCCCCGATGAAGAGCGTGTGATCTCCCGCAGTCGGAGCCTTCACGACCCTGCACTCGACGTGCGCGAAGCACTCCTTCACGAGGGGCGCTCCGACTGCCTTGGCCGGGATCGCCGTGAGCCCGGCTCCGTCGAACTTGTCGCCGTCCCTTCCCGACTTCGTCCCGCAGTACCACACGGCTCTCAGGAGTCGCGAGGGAGGCACGTTCACGACGAACTCCCTCGACCCGGCGATCAGGCCGTGGGAGAACCGACCGGGGGCGATGGCGATGGCGAGCATCGGGGGATCGATGCTGACGGGGGTCACCCACGCCAGCGTGATGATGCTCCTCCGCTCCCCATCCTGGCAGGACGCGAGTACGGTCGGCCCGTGATTGATGAGCCTCGCCATCCGTGCCCTGTCGAGCGCCCTCTTCGGCATCCGTCGGGTTCCCTCGCCTAGCGGACCTTCTTCTTGTGACGGTCCTTCCTGCGTCGCTTCTTGAGCTTGTGCTTCGCCATCTTCTTACGACGCTTCTTCTTGAGACTCGCCATGTTCCTCCTCAGCCGGAGTGATCCGGCTCTCCCTGTCCCGGTGCCGCCGACGGCTGCGAGCTCTCCACCCAGTTCACCCTCTCCTTGAGGAACTTGCTGGGCTTGAAGACCGGTACCATCTTCTCCGGAACGATGACCTTCTGGGAGCGATCTCGTGGGTTGTACTTCATGCTGGCCTTGCGCCGCTTCACCTTGAACGTGCCGAACTCCCTGATCTCGATGTGCTTGTGGTCTGCCAGAGAGTCTTTGATGGCCTCGAGCAGGGCTTCCACCACCGCGGCGACGTCACGCTTCGTGAGGCCCGTTTTGCCTGCCACTCGATCGACAAGGTCCGCTTTCGTCATGGCCCAGAACCTCCGTGGTGGAAACCGATCGGCCGTCCGGGCGAAGCCCGTAGCCGACGCGCGGGCGCGAAGTTCCGCCGACATGCCGTCGTGCGTCCCCAGGGAGCTCCCGTGTCGCTCGCCACGCTCCCGGGACGCGTCACATAGACACCAGCCGACGACGCCAGCCTGCCCGACCACGCCCGGACACATCCTAACAACGAAGGGCGACCCTGTCAAATGCTTTTGTGAAGGTCACTTGGGGGGCTCGTAGAGGTACTGGGCCTCCGGGTTGGAGGCGGCCGGAGCCAGGATCCCAGCGAGCGAGCGTCCGATGATGTCCCCCAGCGTCAAGCGTTCACGCCTGACGGGCTCCTGTACGCGGGGCTCCCCTTCGATCCCGCCCATCCGGCCGGCGACCCGAATGGCGTCTTCGAGCGTTCCCAGGGCGTCGCTAAGGCCGACGTCAAGGGCCTGTCTGCCCGAGAAGATGCGTCCGTCAGCCAGCGCCATGACCTCCTCGATGGGCATGTCCCGCTCGAGCGCGATCGCCTCGACGAATTGAGCGTGGATGTCGTCGACCGTCCCTTGCAGGAGCGCGCGTTCTTCTGCCGTGAGCGGCCTGTCCCAGGCCCCCGTGTCCTTGAACTCGCCGCTCTTGACGGTCTCGAAGTCGATTCCGATCTTCGCGAAGAGCTCCTCCAGGTTCGTGAAGGACATTCGGACACCGATGCTGCCGGTGATCGACGCAGGGTTGGCGAGAATGCTGTCCGCCGGGCACGCGACGTAGTAGCCGCCGGACGCGGCGACCGACCCCATCGAGACGATCACCGGGAGTCCTCCCTCCCGAATCTCCACGATCTTCTCGTAGATCTCCTGCGAGGCGCTCGCGCCGCCTCCCGGGCTGTCGATCCGCAGAACGAGGGCGCGAATGCCGGGTGAGCTGCTCATCGCGTCGAGCTCGTCTATCACCTGGCTCCCGCCCGAGAGAACTCCCTGGATCCTCACGAGAGCCACCCTCGCCCCGTACGCGGGGAACGAGACGCTCTCGCCGAGGAGCGCTTCGATCGCGATCACTGTGACCAGGAATATGACGAGGAGGGCCACGATGCCGATCAGCCAACCCCAAATGCATCCTTTGCGGGTCATTCGGATCACCTCTCTTGGATTCCGTTCGGTAGGATTCTGTTCCGTTGGGTTCCGTTCCGTCGTCCCCGTCAGGGACGTCTAGGCCTTCCCCATCGTCTTCTCGACCTCGGTGACGACGGCACGGACGATGTCCTCGTCGGCCGGCGCCGGAGTTGGCTCCGCGCCGTCTGGACACGCGCCGCAGCTCCGGCACGTGGCGGGCGCGCCCGCGAGGCCGAGCGTCTCCCTCACGTTCAGGAGCTTCTTCACGTCCTCGTCGGCCAGCGGTGAGGCGCCGCCGAGGATCCTCGCCGAGAGCGTGATCTCGGCGAAATGCTCCACGGTCTCCAGCCGGAAATACGCCTCTTCGATGTCGCTCCCGAGCGTGAGGACCCCGTGGTTCCTGAGGAGGAGTGCGTTCCAGCAGTCGATGAACTCCTCGATCGACTCGGGAACCTCTTCGGTCGACGGCGTCGCGTACGACGTCAGCGGCACCTGTCCCAACGTGAGGATCACCTCGGGGAGGATGCACTGCGCGAGCGGTACGCCCGCGACGGCAAACCCCGTGGCCCGCGGTGGGTGCGCGTGGACGATCGCCCCGACGTCGGGGCGCTTCCTGTAGGCGAAGAGGTGCATCGGGAGTTCGGAGGACGGCTCGCGGCTCCCCTGGAGCTTCCGCCCGTCGAGGTCGACGACGATCATGTCGTCGGTCTTGAGGAAGCCCTTCGAGCGACCGGTTGGCGTCACGACGATGCGGTCGCCCGGCAGCCTCACGCTGAGGTTCCCGTCGTTCGCGGCGACGTACCGGCGCTGCCAGATCCGGCGGCCGATCTCCACGATCTCACGTCGTGCTTCGAACTCGGAGGGCACGGCTACACCTCGATGTTGACCTCGTCGATGACGCCCACGATCACGGTCCTGATCGGCGGATCGGGAAGCCCGGTGACGATCGCCGCCGAACTCCCCTCGTCGATGACGAGAACCTTGTCACCTATTCCCGCGTCGACCGAATCCACCGCGAGGAGGGAGTCGCCGAGCGACTCACCGTCGGTCGAGAGCTTCTCCACGATCAGCAGCTTGCGTCCGGCGAGTGAGTCGTGCCGGACGGTGGAGACGACCTCGCCTATGACCCGCGCAATGAACACCCTGGCCTCCGCGCCCCTTGCTCTCTAAGGACCGACTCGCCCTGAGGCGAGGGTGACGTGGTCGACGATGCCGACGATGGCCGCGTCGACCGGATTGAAGCGCTCCTCGAGTGCCTTGCTTGCCTCGCGCGACTTGACGATGAAGACGATCTGGTCCGGTGCGGCGCTCACAGTGTCGACGGCGACGAGGGGGCTGCCGTTCTCCTTGAGCTCGTGCGTGAGAGGCTGGACGACGAGGAGCCGATAGCCCGTGAGCGTTTCGACTTTCTGCGTTGCCCAGACCTTGCCGATGACCCTCGCCAGATGCACTTGTTCTCCTCCGGGCTGCCGCAGTCAGACGCCGCGGCCGTTTCCTCAGAGCACCTTAGGTGCGAGATCGCCGTGCGGTCTCGGAATCACGACGCTCCGCACGAGCGTGCCGCCGTCGCGCGCGATCTTGAGCGCCGCCTCGTGCGCGGCCTCGACCTCGAAGAGCTCGCCGGTCATGACGAAGAAGCCCTTGCCCCCCAGCCCCTTCGCGAGCCGGATCTCGACGAGTTCGATCCGGGCCGCCTTGGCCGCTGCGTCGGCAGCGAGGATCGAGGTCGCGGCCGTGAACGTCTCGACGACGCAGAGCGCGCCGAGCTGCTCGACGTCGGTCGCCGCGAGGATCGCCGGGAAGACCTGGGGGTGGACGTACGGGATGAAGAGCGTGTCGACGATCACGTCTCCCCCGACCTCGATACCGCGCGTCATCGAGGAGTTGACCGACTCGACGTCGCCCGCGATCAGGATCAGGTACTTGCCCGGGCAGATCGCGCTCGCCTCGAGAAGCTCGATGTCGGCAGTCTTCGCCATCTCGTCGGCGACGGCGACGCCGACGGCGATGCTGATGGTCTCGATGACTCCGATCGCTTCTCTCACGGTACCTCGTCTCCTCGACTGCTTCGTCGGAACTCACGGTCCGGCGTTCGACACCGGCGCGGTCACTTCGCGGCGATCGTCACTTCCCTCCGGCTCACAGACTCCACGGTCCCGTCGATGCTCGCGTGTACTCGCGCGCCGAGCGAGCCGTCGGGGATCTCTCCGACGAGGTCGCCCTCGAGCACGCGCTGTCCCTCCTCGACGACCGGTCGCGCGGGAGCGCCCGCGTGCTGCAGGAGTCTCAGGACCACGCGCGCGGGTTCCACCGCCCGGGCTTCGAACGAAGCCGGGCCGTCGTACCGGGATAGCCCGAGCCTCTGCACGAGACGCCCGGATGGGATCTGCCGGTACTCCCTCACGCCGTCTGCCGTGAGCCCCGTCCTCCTGTGAGGGTTCTCGATTCCGCGTCGGGCGAGCTCCGCCTTGAGCGCGGCCAGGATTCGCCTCGGCTGGATCTCGAGCGGGCACGCGAAGAGCTCGCACATCCCGCACTCGCAGCAGAGGAAGGCCGACGTCACATGATCGTGATCCACCTCGAGCGTGTCGTATTGCACGGCCCGGATGGTCCGGTGCGGCATGAGTTCGTGTCCCAGGAGGAACCTCGGGCAGAGCTCCGTGCAGGCCAGGCACTGGCAGCAGACCGCGCGCGCGATCCTGAGGACGTACGCGTCGGTCGCAGTGCGCGTCGTCACCATCCGGTGGTCCTTCGGAAGAACGATGAACCCCGCGTCGGCCTTCGTCGTTGGGTCCGAAGGACCGTCGACGATGCGGCCCATCATCGGCCCGCCGGCGAGGACGACAGTATCGTCGGCCGTCGGAGCGCCCGCGAGGGCAACGACCTCTCCGATGGGCGTTCCCACGGGCACGCGGAAGGTCGCGGGCTCTGAGACCTCGCCCTGGACCGTCACGAGCCTCGAGGTCACCGGCCGTCCCTCGACGGCGTCCGCGACCTGGGAGAGCGTCGTGACGTTGTTCACGACCACGCCGACGTCGAGGGGGATTCCGCCTTCGGGGACGACGCGGCCCGTGGTGTCGTAGACGAGGAGGAACTCGTCGCCCGCGGGATAGACGTTCTCGAGGAGCACGAGCTCGACGCCGTCCTGCGGCAGCGCGCGTTCGATCGCCTCGACCGCGGCCGCGTTCTTTCTCTTGATCGCCACGACGGCGCGCCCGGCGCCGACCGAGTCCCGCATGAGCTCGGCCCCGCGGACGACCCGCTCCGCGCGGTCGAGAAGCAGCTCCGTGTCGGAACGCAGGAGCGGCTCGCACTCGGCGCCGTTGACGAGGAGGACGTCGGCCGAAGCAGCGGCCTTCACGTGCGTCGGGAAGCCGCCTCCTCCGGCTCCGACGACACCCGCCTTCCGGACAGCCTCCGCTACCGACGCGGTCACGCGTCCCTCCAGTCGCCCTGGTTACACTATCCGGAAGTAGTCGACGAGCGTGCAGCGGCGCTCACGGGTGAAGGTCTTCGCGGACGTGAGCCCCTCCCCCGTTGGGCTCGCGATCGTGAAGCTCGTGTATCCCTCGCCGCCGAACGACAGCCCGGCGTACGACGGCCCGTTCTTCACGAAGATCGAGACGTCCATCACTCTCGCCATCCTGGAGAGCACCTCGATGTCCTTCGAGTGCGCGACGGCCGTGTGCCGGCATCCACGCTCGACGTCCTTCGCGAGGTCGATCGCCTCGCGGGCGTTCTCGACTACGACCATCGGGATCACCGGCATCATCTGCTCGGTCCAGACCATCGGGTGGTCGCGGTCCGCCTGGAAGAACGCGATCCGGGCGTCGTCCCTGCACGGGAGTCCGGCGGCCTCCAGGATCACGCTCGCGTTCTTGCCGATGAACTCGCGCCTGACGATCGAGCTCTTCCCGGGACCGAGATTCTCCTTGATTACGAGCTCCGTCAGCCGCTCAACCGACTGGCCTTTCACCTCTACCGCTCCCGCGTCGACGAGAGCGCGCACGAGGTCGGCGGCGATCGCGCGGACGGCGATGATCTCCTTTTCGGCGATGCACACGATGTTGTTGTCGAGACTCGCGCCCGCGATGATG
>JALGVN010000257.1 GCA_025774645.1 bacterium | reverse complement strand
CTACCTCGGCGTGGCGCCGATCCCGGCGCTCCGCGTCGAGAGCGCGTGCGCCTCGGGAGGCGCCGCCTTCCGGCAGGCCTACTTCGACGTGGCCTCGGGCGCGAACGACATCGTGCTCGCGGGCGGCGTCGAGAAGATGACCGACGTGGACGGAGGCGGAGCGACCTTTGCGCTCTCGACCGCCGCCGACGCCGAGTACGAGGTCTACAACGGCGTCACCTTCCCGGGCCTCTACGCGATGATCGCGATAGCTCACATGCACGCCTACGGAACGACGCGCGAGCAGCTCGCGCAGGTCTCCGTCAAGAACCACGCGAACGGCGCGAAGAACCCGCTCGCGCAGTACCCGTTCAAGGTCACCGTCGACCAGGTTCTGGACTCGGTCATGATCGCGGATCCCCTCACGATCCTCGACTGCTCGCCGATCACCGACGGCGCGGCGGCAGCGATCCTCTGTCCGCTCGACATGGCCGACGACCTCACGGACAACGAACCTGTCAAGATCCTCTCGTCGGCGCATGCCACCGACTCGATCGCGCTCCACTCGAGGAAGGACCTGACGTGGCTCTCCGCCGTCGCGAAGGCGGGGGAACTGGCGTACAAGGGCGCCGGCCTGACGCCGTCCGACATCGACTTCGTCGAGGTCCACGACTGCTTCACGATCGCCGAGATCTGCGCGATCGAGGCGCTCGGGTTCTTCGAGAAGGGGAAGGGCGGCACTGGCGCCGTGAGCGGTGAGACGGCGATGGGCGGGCGCATTCCGGTGAATCCCTCCGGGGGCCTCAAGTCGAAGGGGCACCCCGTCGGAGCCACGGGCGTCGCGCAGATCATCGAGACCGTGAAGCAGCTCAGGGGAGAGGGCGGCGTGCGCCAGGTCGAGGGCGCGAAGATCGGCATGGCCCAGAACATGGGTGGCACCGGCGGGTCGTGCGTCGCGCACATTCTCGGGAAGGCGTAGCCGGCGGCGACGCGCAAGCGTCGCGCGAACCGATTCCAGAAGACACGGAGGACAACGGATGTCGACATCAGCGAAGTACTGGAGGGGAATCCCCCAGAGGTACCGTCTCGAGGCCGAGAGATGCGCGAGCTGCGGCATGGAGTTCTTCCCGCCCCGGCTCGTCTGCCAGGGCTGCGGCGGCCGGAAGTTCCTGCCGGTCAAGCTCGGCGACACCGGGAAGCTCCTGACCTACACGGTGATCAGGGTCGGCCCGTCGGAGTTCTGCGAGCAGACTCCGTACGCGATGGGGATCGTCGAGCTCGAGGGCGGCGTGCGCATGACCGGCCAGCTCGCCGACGTCGATTTCGACAAGATCGAGATCGGGCTTCCGGTCCGGATCGAGTTCAGGAAGATCCGCGAGGAAGGCCAGGCGGGGATCCTCTGCTACGGCTACAAGTTCGTGCCCGTGACGTAGGGGCGCGGCGACCGGCGCCCGACGCGCGCCACTCAGGGAAGAGGTCCGACGATGTATCGGATCGAGAGCAAGATCGACCCGAAGAGCCCGGAGTTCCAGGAGAACCGGGCGCGGATGCTCGAGGTGGTCGAGCAGTTCAGGGAGAGGCTCGAGCACACGAGCCTCGGCGGCCCGGAGTCGCAGCGCGAGCGCCACAAGAAGCGGGGGAAGCTTCTCGTCCGTGAGCGACTCGAGAAGCTGTTCGACCCGAACTCGCCGTTTCTCGAGCTGTCGCCGCTGGCCGCGTACGACATGTATGACAACGCGGCGCCACAGGCCGGGATGGTGACGGGTATCGGGCGCGTGCACGGCCGCGAGGTCCTCGTGGTCGCCAACGACGCGACGGTCAAGGGCGGCACGTACT
Organism: bacterium; assembly: GCA_025774645.1. Taxonomy (GTDB): domain Bacteria; phylum Joyebacterota; class Joyebacteria; order Joyebacterales; family Joyebacteraceae; genus JALGVN01. Next base: position 1,654 of record JALGVN010000257.1, on the reverse strand, counting down.
TCCCGATGACCATCAAGAAGCATGTCCGCGCGCAGGAAGTCGCGATGGAGAACCGCCTTCCGTGCGTCTACCTCGTGGACTCGGGCGGGATCTTCCTGCCGCACCAGTCGGGGACGTTCCCCGACAAGGAGCACTTCGGCCGGATCTTCTACAACCAGGCGAAGCTCTCGGCGATGGGGATTCCGCAGATCTCGGTCGTGATGGGCTCTTGCACGGCGGGCGGTGCGTACGTTCCCGCGATGAGCGACGAGACCGTGATCGTGAAGGAGCAGGGTACGATCTTCATCGGTGGGCCGCCGCTGGTGAAGGCCGCGACGGGGGAGGAGGTCACCGCCGAGGAGCTCGGCGGCGCCGACGTGCACTGCCGGATCTCCGGCGTCACCGACCACTACGCCTTGAACGACGAGCACGCGCTCGCGATCGCGCGGAACGTGGTCGAGAACCTCGATCCGCCGAGGCGGTTCGAGCTCGACGTGAGCGAGCCCGAGGACCCCGCGTACGATCCCGACGAGCTCTACGGGATCGTGCCGCCCGACCTCCGGAAGCCGTTCGACATGCGGGAGGTCATCGCGCGTCTCGTCGACGGGAGCCGCTTCCACGAGTTCAAGGAGCTCTACGGGATCACGCTCGTCACCGGGTTCGCCAGGATCATGGGCTACCCGGTCGGGATCCTCGCGAACAACGGCGTCCTCTTCTCCGAGAGCGCCAAGAAGGGCGCGCACTTCATCGAGCTGTGCACGACGAGGAAGATCCCGCTCGTGTTCCTGCAGAACATCACGGGGTTCATCGTCGGACGGCAGTACGAGCACGGCGCGATCGCGAGCGACGGAGCGAAGCTCGTGCACGCCGTCGCGAACGCCGACGTCCCGAAGTTCACGGTGATCGTCGGCGGCTCGTACGGCGCCGGCAACTACGGCATGTGCGGGCGCGCGTACGACCCGAGGCTCCTCTGGATGTGGCCGAACGCGAAGATCTGCGTCATGGGCGGCGAGCAGGCAGCGAACGTCCTCCTCAGCGTCAAGATGCGTCAGCTCAAGAAGCAGGGGAAGGAGATGACGCCCGAGGAGCAGAAGGAGTTCATGAAGCCCGTGATCGAGGGGTACGAGCGGGAGGCGGCCGCCTACTACTCGACCGCCCGGCTGTGGGACGACGGCATCATCGACCCGCTGGACACGAGGTCGGCCCTGGGTCTCGGCATCGCGACGGCCCTGAACGCGCCGATTCCCGACCAGCGCTACGGTATCTTCAGAATGTAGTCCGCGCGGCGCGCGGGAGAGGCAGCACGCCACATGAGCGAGTACACCACTATCAGGGTCTCGATCGCGAACGAGGTCGCGACGGTCACGCTCTCTCGCCCCGAGGTCAAGAACGCGTTCAACGACGTCATGCTCGACGAGCTCCTCGACGCGTACCGCAAGCTCGAGGTCGACGACGAAGTCCGCGTCGTCGTGCTCACGGGCGAGGGGAACTCGTTCTGCGCCGGCGCCGACCTGAACTACATGAAGGAGACCGTGAACTACACGTTCGAGGAGAACCTCGCGGACAGCCTCAAGATCTCGGACGTCATGGAGCTCATCCACAGGCTCAGGAAACCGACCGTCGCGCGCGTGAACGGCTACGCCATCGGAGGCGGCGCGGGGCTCATGGCGGCGAA
>JALGVN010000052.1 GCA_025774645.1 bacterium | reverse complement strand
AATCCGTGGATGCTCCTTCCGGAGCCCTTCGACATCCCGTCGACGATCGAGAGGAGAACTGTCGGCCTGTTGTACTGCTTCGCGATGCGGGACGCCACGATCCCGATGACGCCGGGGTGCCAGCCGTCCGACCACAGGACGATCGACATGCGGCCGGCCGTCTCGCTCGGCGACGAGTCGAGCTTCTCCGTGGCCTCGGCAAGAACCGCCGCCTCGAGTTCCCGGCGCTTGCGGTTCTCCTGATCGAGTTTCTTCGCGATCTCCGCGGCCTTGCCTCCGTCGGCGGTGGTCAGGAGCTCGACGCCTATCCTCGCGTCGCCCAGCCGCCCGGCTGCGTTCAGCCGCGGCCCGAGGGCGAACCCGATGTGCGTCGCCCTCGCGGAAGACGGTTCGACCCCGGCAACCTCCATGAGAGCGCGGAGTCCCGGGTTCGCCGTCGTGCGGAGACGCTCGAGACCGAGCGAGGTCAGGACGCGGTTCTCGGAGATGAGGGGGACGATGTCGGCGACCGTGCCGACCGCGACCATGTCGAGGTTCTCCTCGACGGCGTACGCCACGTCGCGGTACTCGCGCGCGAGCGCCTGCATCACCTTGTAGGCCACGCCGACACCGGCGAGGTCCTTGAACGGGTACTTCGAGTCGGCGCGCTTCGGGTCGACGACCGCGACCGCGTCGGGAAGGGTGTTCTGGGCCTCGTGGTGGTCGGTGATGATGACGTCGATGCCCAGTTTGCGGGCGACCTCGATCTCTTCGTGACCTGTTACGCCGCTGTCGACCGTCACGATCAGGCTGGCGCCGAAGTCCTGCGCCGCCACGATGCCCTTCTCCGAGAGGCCGTATCCGTCGAGGAGCCGGTTCGGGATGTAGAAGCCGACGTCGAGGCCGACCGCCTCGAGGCAGCGCTTCACGAGGACGATGGACGTGATGCCGTCAACGTCGTAGTCGCCGCAGACGAAGATCTTCTCGCCGGCGGAGACGGCGGCGCGGATGCGCTCGAGGGCGGGATCGATGTCGGGCAGAAGCAGCGGGTCGTGGAGGGTCTCCCTGTCCGGTTCGAGGAAGGCCCGAGCCTCGCTCGCAGAGCTCACGCCGTGCCCGACGAGGATCTGCGCGAAGGGTCGGAGCACTCCGAGCTCCTGAGCGAGCGCCGTCGCGCGCTCCCTCGCGTCCGCGTCCGGCACTTCCCACCTGTGCTTCAAGGCACCTGCCTCCTCGTTCGAGCGGCCCGGCCCCGCGCCGACCGTTCGCGGTGCCGCCGGCGCCGCGGCCGCGGGAGGACCCGCGGCCCGGTTCTCTGAGCGCGTCGTCGGGCGGGAGCTGGAGCAGACCGTAAGCCGAGTTCTGTCCGGGGGAATCCCCCGTGGCGACCATTCATCTGGGACGCGAGTTACCCCGCGCCTCGTGCGACCTACCCGAGAGTTATAGCGAAGCGGGCCGCTTCTCCTCTCCTATTTTGTCTCGCTCCGGGTGGGGTTTACCAAGCTGCCCCCGTCACCGGGAGCACTGGTGAGCTCTTACCTCACCTTTTCACCCTTGCCGGGAACCCGTCGCCGGGCTCCTTAGGCGGTTTCCCTTTCTGCGGCACTTTCCTTAGGATCGCTCCCACTGGGCGTTACCCAGCACCCTGCCCTTTGGAGCTCGGACTTTCCTCGGAACGGCTTGCGCCGAACCGCGGCCGCCTGGTCTACTCCAGCTCCCACCCGACGCTCGGACGCCTTCGCTCTTCTCACGCGGAGGGCGACGGCCTCCGGGTCTTCCCCGAACCGCGGCGCGCGCCCATCTTGGCGAGCGCGTCGGCCCGGGCGTTCTCTTCCCTCGGAATCGTCTGAAACTGCACTTCGTCAAGCCGACTGAGCAGCTCTCCCACGCGAAGGTAGGCGTCGATGAGCTTCTTGTCTTTCACCCTGTATCGGCCGGAGAGCTGCCTCGCCACGAGCTCGCTGTCCAACCTGACGAGCACGCGGCGCGCTCCGTGCTCGAGCGCGCGGGCGATGCCGATCCTGACGGCCTCGTACTCCGCGACGTTGTTCGTCGCGTGGCCGATGTGCTCGTGGAACTCCTCCACGATCTCGCCGGAAGGTGTCGTGATGACGCCTCCGGCTCCCGAAGGCCCGGGGTTCCCGAGGGAGGCCCCGTCAGTGTGGATGACGACCTCGCTGACCTCGCCGCGTGCGCCCTCGCGCGAATCGGGCGTCCCGAACTCGAAGACCGACCCGACCGTCCCGGCGAATCCCGCGACGCTCTCGAGAAACCGGCGCGCCCGGTCCTCGGGTAGGCCGGCCTCGTGCGCGGCGTCGGCGAACGTCAGGCCGCCGATGAGCGCGCGAACGAAGGTCTCTTCCTTCCTACCCATCGTCGCGCTCCGGCTTCCAGCACAGAATCCTGCCGCAGCTCTCGCACTCGATGAAGCGGTCGGCCTTGCGGACCTCGATGACCATCTGGGCCGGGAGCCTCACGTAGCAGCCCTCGCAGGCCCCGTCGGCGATCCGGGCCACGGCGAAGTCGCCCTTGCTCGCGAGAATCCGATCGTAGCGAAGGAGGGTCTGCTTGTCGATGCGTGTTGAGATGCGCAGCCGCTCGTCCCGCTTGATCGCGATCGCGTCGTTCAGCCGCTCGAGCTCGGAGGTGAGCTCCCCGATCTTCACGTCGATCTCACCCGCCCGCGTCGCGGCCGACTCCTGCGCGGCCGCGAGCTCCCGCTTGATGTTGGACTCGCTCTCCATAAGCTCGAGAGCCGCGTCCTCGGTCTTCGAGATGTCCTGCGTCGTGAAGCCGATTTCGTGCGTGAGCGCCGCGTACTCCTCGTTCGTCTTAATCACCAGCCGCTTCGATTCCAGGTCCTTGAGCCGCGCGCCGTGATCCTCGAGGTCCCTCTCGAGCTTCTGTCTCGCCTTCTGCTTCTCCTCGAGTCTGACCTCGCTGTCGCGGACCTCGGACTTCGCGCTCTCCTTCTCGTCCTCGAGTTCCTGGATTCGCTTCGGCAGGATCTCCGCCTCCGCGACGAGCTCCCCGAGTTCCAGGTCTATGTGCTGGAGGTCGAGCAGGAGTTCGAGCTGTACGAGCACGGGCTCTCCCTTCGCGAGTCGCGGCGCCGTGTCAGGCAGCCGATCGTCCACCGTCCCTCAAACAAGAGGTGTACCCGGCAGGGTACACCTCCGACGACCCAAGCGCTCTCCCCTCGCCGCGCGGCGCGGACGTCGCCGGCGCCCTCCCGCGTGAACGGTGCTTCCGTTCAACCATACCAGGAGCCTGTCGTCGGTTCGAGGATGTACACTGCCGTTCTCCACAGAGGGCTCGGTTCCTTCCGCGGACCGTGGTGGGCGATACTGGATTCGAACCAGTGACCTCCGGTATGTGAGACCGGCGCTCTAACCAACTGAGCTAATCGCCCTCCGCTGTCCATGCTGGTGGGCCCACTCGGATTCGAACCAAGGACCAACGGATTATGAGTCCGCTGCTCTACCGCTGAGCTATGGGCCCGGTTCGCGGCGGAGTGTAGCACGCCCCGTCTTCGGGTGTCAACTCGGCCACTCCGGTGGAGCCGCCGACCGTCACGGCAGGTCGATGTAACCACGCAGTCGGCTTCGCCGTTTGTAGTGGCGGAGCTTGCCGATCGCCTTTTTCTCGATCTGCCGGACTCGCTCCCTGGTCACGCCGAAGATCGCGCCGACCTCCTCGAGCGTCATCGGAGCCTTGTCCTTGTCGAGTCCGAACCTCAGCCGGATGATGCGCTCCTCCCTGGGGTCGAGCTCCGAGAGAACCTCGTTGATCTCCCCCTGGAGCAGCTTGAACGAAGCGTAGTCCGAGGGCGACACGACCTTCGTGTCCTCGACGAAGTCCCCGAGGCTCGAGTCCTCGTCCTCGCCGATCGGGCGGTCGAGTGAGATCGGCTGCTGGGCAGCCTTCAGGATGCCCTTCACCTTGTCCTCGGTGAGATCGAGTTTCGTCGCGATCTCGTCGACCGAGGGATCGCGTCCTGCCTCCTGGACCAGCTGGCGCGTCGTCCGGACGACCTTGTTGATCGCCTCGATCATGTGCACCGGCACGCGGATCGTCCGCGCCTGGTCGGCGATCGCTCGCGTGATGGCCTGACGGATCCACCACGTGGCGTAGGTCGAGAACTTGTATCCGCGCGTGTAGTCGAACTTCTCGACCGCGCGCATGAGACCCGTGTTCCCCTCCTGGATGAGGTCCAGGAAATCGAGCCCCCTGTGGGTGTACCGCTTCGCGATCGAGATCACGAGCCGGACGTTGGCCTCGACCATCTCGGTCTTGGCCTTCGTCGCCTCCTCCTCGCCGGCCCCGATCCTCATGGCGACGTCCCTGAGGTCGGCGGCGCAGATGCCGCACTCGCGCTCGACGCGCCTGATGGCCCTCTTCTTGTTCCGGACCTCGTTCGTGACGACCGCCACTTCCTTCTTGAGAGCGGCCGGGGTCTTCCTCGTGGTCGTTCGCTTCGCCGTCGCGGTCGCAGTCTTCTTGCCGCCCCGCGCGGCCGCGCGCTCTTTCTTCCTCCGCGCCTCCTCCCGCTCGGCCTGCCTGTTCAGGCCGTCGATCTCGCGCTGCAGCTCGGAGATCTCCTCCTCGTGCCGGTCGAGCTTCTCGATGAGCTCGCCGACCCGGGCCTCCATCCTCGTGACCTGACGCGGATGAAGACAGAGCTTCCGCTGCTCGGTCCCGAGCGCCTTCTGCCTTCTCTCGATCGCCTTCACAGTCTGGGTCGCGTGCTGTGGCTTCGCCTTCTTGAGCTTCGCCACGAGGACCCTCCGCTCCTCGTCGAGCCGGACGATCTTCTCAATGCGGAGGACGACGCGTCGACGCTCCTCCTTGCCGGTCGCGCTCTTCTTCTTTCGGTCGACGCGAACGGCCCGGTCGAGCCGGATCTTCTCGCCCGTGAGGCGCTCGGCGAGAACGCTGAGCCTCCTCGTGGTCGTGAGCGACTCGAAGATCGCCTCGTACGCCATCTTCTCGGCCGACTCGATCCGCTTGCAGATCTCGACCTCACCCTGGCGATCGAGGAGCTTGACCTGCCCCATCTCCCGGAGATACATCCTGACGGGATCGTCGAACCTCAGCCGCGGCTGCGTCTTCGCCCGCTTCTTCGCCTCTTTCTTCCGCCGCGCTTCCCGCGTCTTCTTGTCGACGACCTCGACCCCAATGGACGACAGCTCACAGTAGATGTCGTCGACGAGTTCGATGTCGATGTCGTCTCCGAAGTACGCGTCGAGCTCCTCGTACGTGAGAGAGCCCGCCTTCCCAGCCTTCCGCTTGATCGCTTCGACGATCTTCTCCGCTGAGCGTTTCGCCATGCGCCGTCCTCGCCTCCTGGAGAATGAACGAAGACCTGCTAATCCGTTGACAGCTCCGTCAGCTGCCTCGCGAGCTCCTGCCTCAGAGCGACCTTGTCGAGCAGTGCGTCCTGATCGTCGGTCAGCTCGGCGGAGCGTATGAGACGCTCTACCGCCCGGATTTCAGCCTCGATCTTCGACCTTCTGACAGTTCTAATATAGTCGCCGCAAAGCCGTCCGCCATCCTCGGCGACGCCCTCGGGCTCCATCGAAAGCTCGGTCACGAGGGCCCTCACGACCCTGTCCTCGGTGTCCCCGACGAGGGCCGATACATCGACGGGCTCGTCGGGCGCGCCGGCCTCGAGCACCTTCCCGGCGATCTCCCTGAGCGTGGGGTCCGCGAAGTCGGAGGGCGTCAGGGCGTCGGCCACGGACCGCGCGCCGTCCCCTCCCCTGAGCAGGATCGCCACCAGTCCACGCTCGGCCGTCAGCGTCGCGCTCCTGATGGCGTCGCTCCCCTTCGTGGGGCGGGCGGCGCTCTCCTCCGGCTGCGCGTCCGGCTTCGCCCGCCGCCCGCGCTTCCGTATCTCGTCCATCCTCGCCTCGTACACGCGGGCGACCGCCCCGCGGCTCACCGAGAGAGCCTCGGCGATCTTCTCGAGCATGAGGTCGGCCTTGAGCGGATCCTCGAGCTGCACGACCGTCTCGATCAGCCTGCGCGCGGCCCCCTCGCGCTCCTCCGGGAGCTCGACCGGGTTCGCGGCGACGAAGAAGTCGATGAAGTCGAGCGATCTCTCGAGCTCCTGCCTGAGCGCGTCGGCCCCCCGCTCCCTCACGTACGAGTCGGGGTCCGCGTCGTCGGGGAGCGCGACGATCCGCATCTTGAGTCCGAGCCTGACGAGCTCCTCGGCGGCGCGCGTCGCCGCCTGGATGCCGGCGGAGTCGCCGTCGTACACGAGGAAGACCTTGTCGGCGTACCGCGAGAGCGTCTTCGCCTGGTCGCGGGTGAAGGCGGTGCCGGCCGACGCGACCGTATTCGTGAAGCCCGCCTGGTGCAGGCTCAGCAGATCTGTGTAGCCCTCGACGAGGATCGCCTCGCGCGTCGAACGGAGCGCGAGTCTCGCCTGGGCGAGCCCGTAGAGGTAGTGGCTCTTCCGATAGACCCGCGTCTCCGGCGAGTTCAGGTACTTCGGCTCCTGGTCGCCGAGCGCCCGTCCGCCGAAGCCGACCACGCGCCCGTTCGAGAGGAGGAGCGGAAAGATGAGGCGGTCGCGGAACCGGTCGTAGTGACCGCCGTCGTCGCGCTCGACCACGAGTCCGGCCTCGAGGAGGGCCTGCGGCCGGACGCCGTCGGCCCCCGCCGCCTTGATGAGCCCGTCCCACCCGGGCGGGGCGAAACCGAGACGGAACTCCTCGACGACGTCGTCGCCCAGGCCGCGAGCGCGGCAGTAGTCGCGGGCCGCCGCCCCGCGCTCGCTCGCGAGCGCGCGCTGGAAATGGCGGACTGTTCGCGCGTTCGTCTCGTAGATCGGATCCTCCGCCTCGTCCCGGTAGCGGCCGCTCCGCTCGGGCAGGCGGATCCCCGCGCGCGAGGCGAGCTCTCGCACGGCGTCGAGAAAGCCGACCTTGTCGTACTCCATGACGAACGAGATGACGTTCCCACCCACGCCGCAACCGAAGCAGTGGTAGATCTGACGCTCGGGATTGATGTTGAACGATGGGGTCTTCTCATTGTGGAAAGGACAGAGAGCGCGGTAGTTCCTCCCCGCCTTCTTGACGGGGATGCGCTCGGAGATGACGTCGACGATGTCGTTGGCCGACCGGACGTCGTCGATGAGTTCCTGCGGGATCAGCTTGGCCAACGCTGCATCCTCTCCCGGAGACGGGTGTCTCTCGAAGGGTCTCGACCTGCGGAACCGCCTGCCGGAACCGCGGTTCCCGTGAGCTACTCGAGCTCGGCGATCGTGACCCCCGTGTCGCCCTCTCCCCAGCCGCCGAGTCTGAATGACCTGACGGACGAAAGGCCGCGAAGCACCTCGTGCGTCTTGTCGCGCAAGGCGCCCGTCCCCTTTCCGTGAACGATGCGAACGGTCCTGAGGCCCTGGAGGAGTGCCGCGCCGACGAACCTCTCGATCGCGTTCTCCACTTCGTCGGTTCTCATCCCCCGCAGGTGAAGGTCGCCGGCGGGAGCGTCGTCAACGTCGATCGTGTACGACGCACGCTGCCGCCTGCTCTCGGGAGCATCCGCGCTCTCGCCCGCCTCCCTGAGGTCGTCCCCGCTCACCTCGACCGTTGCGTTCTTTACTCTCACCCGGACCTTGCCTCGCCCGTCCGGGAGTTCGAGAAGCTCGCCTGTTCGCCCCATGCCCGCGATGCGCACCTTCATCCCCACCGCAAGCTCCCGGGGTCTGACACCTTCGTCGCGCTCTTCCTCCTCCGCGCGGTCCATCTGCTCGAGGTCGCGCGTGACCTCGGCTCTTCTCCTGCGGAGTTTCTCGCGCGCCTCCTTGATGGTCTGGCGCGCGGCCTCCTTCGCGCGGAGTTCCTTCACCGTGTCCTCGACGAGCGACTGCGCCCGCCTTAGAACCTCCCTCGCTTCTGCGAGGGCCTCTGTCTTGATCTTCTTCCGCTCGTCTCTGACGCCCGCGAGCTTCTCTTCGTACTCGCTCGCGAGGAGCTTCGCTTTCTCGTGCTCGCGGACGGCCTCCGCGAGCTGAGTCTCGAGCCGGCGTTCCCGCTCCGCGAGATCCGCGAGGAGATCGTCGACCTTCGCCGCGTCCGCGTGCCTGAGCTCCCGCGCTCTCGTGAGAACGGGATCGGAAAGCCCCAGCGAGTCCGCGATCTGGAGCGCGTGGCTCGCACCAGGAATTCCCGACACGAAGCGGAAGCTCGGTTCCAGCGTCTCCGGATCGAACGCCATCGACCCGTTCAGCATTCCGTCGTGGTTGTGCACGTGGCTCTTGACCGAACCCAGGTGCGTCGTCGCGATCGTCGGTACCTCGCGCTCCGTGAGGTCCTCGAGGATCGCGATCGCGAGGCTCGCCCCCTCATCGGGGTCGGTCCCCGCGCCCATCTCGTCGATCAGAACGAGCGTGTCCGCCGTGGCTTCGTCGAGAATCTCCCCGATCACCTTCAGGTGCGACGAGAACGTCGACAGGCTCTGCTCGATCGACTGCTCGTCGCCGATGTCCGCGAACACGTCCCTGAAGACCGCGAGCTCCGAGTCCGGCGCGGCGGGGACGTGCAGCCCCGACTGAGCCATGAGAGTCAGGAGCCCGATCGTCTTGAGCGCGACGGTCTTCCCGCCCGCGTTCGGCCCCGAGATCACGAGCGTGGTCGCGCCGTCCCCGAGCGAGAGGTTGAGCGGGACGACTTCCCCGCCGGCTCCGCCCACGGCCTCCACGAGCACGGGGTGTCTCCCATCCCGGATGGCGAGCCGGCCCCGGTCGTTCAGCTTCGGCTCCACGGCATCGAGGTCCTTCGAGAGCCGGGCCGCCGCCCTGACGACATCGAGCCTCGCGAGGATTGCGAGCGACGTCTCGATGTCCCCGGCGCACTCGCCGACCCTCGCCGTCAGAGCCCTGAGGATCCGGGCGATCTCCTTCTTCTCCCCCGCGGTGAGCTCCGAGAGCTCGTTGTTGAGAGAGACCGTGGCGAGCGGCTCGATGAAGACCGTCGCGCCGCTCGACGACTGGTCGTGGACGATCCCCTTGAACTTCCCGCGAGCCGTCGACTTGACCGGCAGGACGTGGCGCCCGTTCCTGATGTGGACGGCGTGCTCCTGGATCGAGTCGCCCGTGAGCTCCTTCTGGAGTATCGATCGGAGCTTCTCGTCGATCCGGGATCTCGTCGTCCCGATCGCGCGCCTGATCCTCCCGAGCTCCCTGCTCGCCGAGTCCCTGACTTCGTTCGAGACTTCGTCGATAGCCGCGCCGATCGCGTCGGCGATGTCGTCGTGGGGCGTGAGCCCCTCGGCGAGCCGCCAAAGCCGCGGCCGTTCGTCGCGGCGCGCGGAGCAGACGGTCCGAGCGTCCGCGATCGAGGCGAGGGTCCGGGCCACGTCGACGAGCTCCTCGCACCCGAGCGCGGCTCCCGCGACGGTGGCGCGCCCGACCGCCGGCCGGACGTCGCGCGGATCGCGGGGCGGGAGCGTCCCGCCCTCGTCGAGCACGGCGCGGGCCTCCGTGACGAGCTCCAGGTCCTCCTTGATCGACGGAACGTGTACCGTCGGAGCGAGACGCCCGGCCTGCTCGGCGCCGGGCGGAAACGAAGTCCGCTCGACAAGCATCTGCACGACCTTGCTGAACTCCAGGACGCCGAGCGCGTGTGTGTTCATGCTCGCTTGCTGAACGGTTGTGTGATCGCAGAGGAGGGCACTTCGCCCTAGTGCTTGTAACGTCTGAACCCGGAACAGCTGATGACCTTGAGCTTCTTCTTCGCTGCCCTGTCGACCGCGTCGAGAAGGAGGTTCATCCCCAACGTGTCGCTCGCCATGTGTCCGGCGATGACCACGCTGATGTGATTCTTCTCCGCTTCCTCGCGGTGCTTCTCGGGGATGTGCATTCCGACGATCGTGCCGATGTCGGACGTGTTCGCGATCCTCTCGAAGGCCTTCTCGGAGCCGCTCGTCCCGCCGGTCATGTCGACGAAGATCCTGCCGGCGCTCCGTCGCTCGCTTCCGGCGACGATCTTGAGCCCCATACCGTGAAGCTCGGCCTCGTCGTACTCCGGGATCTTCCGGAGCACGGTGAGGACGTCGCCCACCGTGTCGGGCTTCTTCCGGTCGAACAGCTTCTGGAGGTGGTCGGCCACGCAGTTGTCGGCCGGGGTGTGCGTGCAGATCATCGGGATGCCGAGGAGGCGTGCCGCGTCGACCGCCCGCATGGCGTTCGTCGGAAGCAGGCGCCGCTCGACCTCCTTGATCCTGGGTTCCATGAGCGCCTCAGCGGCGTTGATGGGAACGCCGAATCCGCTCAGGATGTCGGCCTGCATCGACATGACGTCGCCCAGACCCGTGAGGCCCGTGCCCTCGGGGTGATGCGCCCAGATGAGATCGATCGGCTCGCCCTTCTCGCGAAGCCGGTCCGCGAGCACGATCTCGCCGACCTCCATGTCGACGCCGACCAGGACGCCCTTGATGTCGGTGTCCGGGTCGCCGAAGAGGATGCGCGTGTCCGAGTAGGGGTTGGTGAGCCGTTCGATGTCGAAGCGGTTCCGGGCGTCTTCCTTGAGATCGTCGTACGCCTTCTTCTGCTTCTTGAGGTACTTCTTGACCTTCGCCTTGCCCCTCGGATCGACGGAGATGCCGTGCGCGATGCACGCGTCGTAGAGCTTCCTGAACTTCATCGATTCCTCCAGCCGCAGACGATGGGATCCCACGGGACGGGCCTGGCGGCTGCCGCCCGCACTACTCTTCCTCCGACCCCGAGAGCCTCTGTTGGACGAGGTCCTTCACGTCGTTCCCGTCCGCTCTGCCCTTCACCCTGGGCATGATGGACTTCATCACGAGGCCGAAGCCCCGAGGGCCCTCGGCCCCGGTCTCCTCGATCGCCGCGTCGACGATCTCGGCGAGCTCCTGCTCGGAGAGCTTCTCCGGAAGGTACGTCTCGACGACGGCGAGCTGCCTTCTCTCCCGCTCCACGAGCTCCGGGCGACCACCCTCGGAGAACTGGTCGATCGCCTCGCGGTGCTTCCTCGCGACGCGCGAGATGACCTCGATCGCGTCCTCGTCCTTGAGGTCGCGACCGAGTTCGATCTCGCGATTCTTCGCCTCAGAACGCAGGTATCTGATGACTCCGAGACGCTCGCTGTCTCGTGCCTTCGTGGCCTGCACCATATCGCGCGCCAAGCGCTCCATGATGCTCATGCTGCTTCCTGTGAAACGGGCCTCGGTTACTTGCGCTTCTCTTGCTTGATCTTGAGCTTCCTCAGCTTCCGCCTCGCGGCGCTCCTCTTGCGCTTCTTGCGCTCGCTCGGCTTCTCGAAGTGCTGGTGCTTACGAAGATCGGAGAGGATGCCCGCCTTCTCGCACCGCTTCTTGAAGCGGCGCAAAGCGCGTTCGAAGGACTCGCCGTCCTTGACTCGGACTCCCGGCATTCAGCTTCACCCCCCTCCGGGCGGCCGGCTCGATCGTGTAAACTCGATCGTCTGAAAATGATACACGCGTCCATCGGGCGCACGACCACGCAACACGCGTTGTTCGCGCGCGTGAGATGACTCAGACCCTCCAGCGTAGCTAGACTGGGAGAGGTTGTCAACCGGTTTAGAGGGGAATTCCGGGCGACTTCAAGGCAGGAGCCCCCCCACCTCGAAGGACACCATGGCCGCGATCGCCGCCGCGGCCCAGTCGGCCTTGAGAACGCGGCGACCGGCGGTCACGGGCACGAAACCCGCCGAAACGAGCGAATCGACCTCTTTCGGGGCCAGTCCGCCCTCGGGTCCGACGATCAGGATGACCCGTCCCGAGTCCTGGCGGGAGCGCAGCGCCTCCGCGAGCCCCGTCCCGCGCTCCTCCTCCCAAGCGACGAGGGCGAGGTCGCCGGCGTCGGGCAGGGCCCCGATCTCGTCGAGCGACCGGAAGGGGTGGATCTTCGGAACGAAGACGCCTCGCGACTGCTTGACCGCCGCGAGCGCCACGGCGCCCCATCGCTCGAGACGCGCGGTCCCGCTTCCCCCCGGGCCTCGCGCCACGCTCCGGTCCGTCACGACCGGAACGATCTCCGCGACGCCGAGCTCCGCGCACCGCCTGACCGTCTCCTCGAATCCCTTCCTCTTGAGAAGAGCCTGGACGACGACGAGCTCGACCCCCTCCTGACGCGAGCGGGTGCGCGTTTCCAGAACTTCCAGCGCCGCGCGCG
>JALGVN010000256.1 GCA_025774645.1 bacterium | reverse complement strand
GGTTCGGTTTGCCCGGTCAGTGCTCGTTCTTGCGGCGGTCGTGGAGGTCGTGTTCCGTGGGATTCCGGCGCTCTTCGGGTCCCCGGCGGTGGCCGGGATCTTCAACCTGGAGTTCCTCCCCGGGTTCATTCCCTACGTGCACGCGTTCGGAGCCGTCATGATATGTCTGGGCGTGCTCTTCTTCATTGCGTCGAAGGAGCCTGAGAAGCATGTCCTCGTCATCAACATCGCCATCATGAGATTCTCACTCGGCATCCTCGCGCAGCTCGGCTCGTACTTCCAGCTCGGATCGCTGCACGTCTTCTGGTGGGTCCACATGGCCGTCGACCTCGTTCTCGTCGTCCTGCTCGTCCTCGCGCGATCGAAAGCGAAGGCTCTGGCGGAAGAGACGTCCTGAGGAACCCCTGGCTACACAGCATCAAGTTGCAACGAGGCCGCTGGGCTGCCGGCGGCCTCGGTTCGTCTCGTCCGGCGGGATCGAAGCGGGCCCCGGGTCACGCCGTTCCCCGGAAACCGCGCGCGGCGTATTTCCTCTTGACTGAGCACTCGTCAGTTTCTACCCTTGCCCTGTCCCCGCAAAGCAAGTTGCCGGCGGTGACTGGGTCGCTGACAGTCGAAAGGTGCGTCCAGTGTGGAGCCGGCGCTGGTCCGGAGAGCATTGCGAGACTCCGGTCCCGGTGCTCTCGTGGGGGCGACATCTGTGCTTGGAGCCCGGAGGGAGGCGCGTGCTCCTTCCGAAGCGAGGAGGGGAACATGAAGCGCGTGTTGATTGCGGCGTCGTGTGGCGTCGTTCTGGTAGCGTCGACCGTCGCGGTCGCCTACCCGCCCGCAGTTGGGATCGCCGGCAAGAGCCCTTCGTGTGCCGTCTGTCACGCGGATACCGGGCCGTGGGGAGACGAGTCCAGCACCATCGTGGACGTCCTCGACGGCAATACTCGTGAGTCGCTTCGTCAGCCGGACGGACGGTTCCTTCTCAGGGTGCCGCGGGGACAGATCCGGACGGTGATCACGGTCATCGGGCGGATTGCGGACGACGAGGCGCCACCGCCCACCCGAAACGCGTGGATCTACGTGGATCCGGCCCGGATCGGGACCAGTTCCTTCGGGAAGTTCGCCCCGGGGTGGGACGTCACCCTACCTCTGTCGTGTCGGATTGTGGGCGACAAGGTGCCCGAGTATCCGGGGGCGGCCGTGACGGCGCTGCCCATGAGAATCCGTCCGGGGGACACCGCGCAGGACACCGAGCTCGAACTTCAGGTGATGCTGACCACAGGGGAGTCAACGAAGGGGAACCCCGACGAGTGGCTCATCGCCAACTACGTGCTTCGGAAGCTGGTCGTCGAGGTTACGGACCCGTAGGTGGGGTTACGCCGGTCGGTCCTTAGCCTCTTTTCGCGCCTTCACGATCTCCTCGGCCAGCGCGAACGGCACGGCCTCGTAGCGCTCGAACTGCATCGTGAACTCGCCCCGGCCGCTCGTGATGTTGCGGAGCTCCGACGAGTACCCGAACATCTCCGCGAGCGGCACGCGCGCGCGGATGATGCTCGTCTTCCCGCGCGTCTCCATGTCCGCGATCTGCCCACGCTTCCCGCACAGGCTCGCCGTGACGCCCCCGGTGTGGTCCTCAGACGCCGTGACCTCGACGCTCATCACGGGCTCGAGCAGCTGGAGCCCCGCCTTCCGGCACGCCTCGCGGAATCCGCGCGAAGCGCAGATCCGAAACGCCATCTCCGACGAGTCGACGTCGTGGTGGGAGCCGTCCAGCAGGTCGACGAACACGTCGACCATGGCGTACCCGGCGTACGGTCCCTCGGCCATCGCGTCGATCACGCCTCGCTCGACGGCCGGGATGTACTCGCGCGGGATGCGGCCTCCGGTGACGCTGTCCCTGAAGTGGAGACCCGATCCCGGCTCTGCCGGGGAGAGCCGCATCTTCACGTGCGCGTACTGCCCGTGTCCGCCGGTCTGCTTGACGAGCTTGTACTCGTGGTCCACCGTGCCGACGATCGTCTCGCGGTAGGCGACCTGGGGCTTCCCGACCTGTGTGCTCACGTTGAATTCGCGTTTCAGGCGGTCGACGATGATCTCGAGATGAAGCTCGCCCATGCCTGAGATCACGACGTCGCCCGTCTCCTCGTTCGTCGCGACCGTGAACGTCGGGTCCTCCTCGGCGAGCCGCATGAGCGCCTTCGAGAGGTTGTCGCGGTCGGTGCGGGTCTCGGGCGTGACGGCCATGCCGATGACGGGCGTCGGGAACTCGATCGACTCGAGGACGATCGGGTGCTTCTCGCTCGTGATCGTGTCGCCGGTCCGCGCGTCGCTCAGCCCGACGACTGCGCCGACCTCGCCCGCGTGCAGGCTCTCGATGGCCTTCCGGTCGTCGGCGTGCATCTCGAAGAGCCGGCCGATCCTCTGTTTCTTGTCCCGCGTTGAGTTGTAGACGACCTCACCTGACCTGAGCACCCCGGAGTAGACGCGGACGTACGTGAGCTTCCCCATGTGCTTGTCCGCCTGGATCTTGAACGCGAGCGCCGCGAGCGGGGAGTCGTCCTTCGGGTGCCGGACGATCTCCGAGTTGCTCTCCTTCTGCGTCCCGATGATCGGGGGGAGGTCGACGGGGGAGGGCAGATAGTCGATGATCGCGTCCATCAACCGTCTCACGCCCTTGTTCTTGAAGGCGGCACCGCAGAGGACCGGGATGATGTCTCCCACGATCGTGGCTGCACGCATCGCGGCAACGCACTCGTCACGGCCGGGCGTCTCGCCCTCGAGGAACTTCTCCATCAGCCGATCGTCCTGTTCGCTGATCCGCTCGATCATCATCTGTTCGGCGGCGCGCGCCTTCTCGACGAGAGCGTCCGGGATGGGCTCCTCACGGATGGCGATCTCCTTGCCCTTCTCTTCGAAATAGACGGCCTTCATGTCGACCAGGTCGATGATCCCCTCGAACGCGTCCTCCTGGCCGATCGGGAGCACGACCGGAACCGCGTTCGCTCCGAGTTCGGCCCTGATCGCCGCGACGACACCGTCGAAATCAGCGCCGATCCTGTCCATCTTGTTGATGAACGCGATGCGGGGCACGTGGTACTTCTCCGCCTGACGCCAGACCGTCTCGGACTGCGGCTGAACGCCCCCGACCGCGCAGAAGAGAGCGACGGTGCCGTCGAGCACGCGGAGCGAACGCTCGACCTCCGCGGTGAAGTCGACGTGTCCCGGCGTGTCGATGATGTTGATCCGGTGGTCCTTCCAGTAGGCGGTCGTCGCGGCCGACGTGATCGTGATGCCCCGTTCCTGTTCTTGGGCCATCCAGTCCATGGTGGCCTTGCCGTCGTGGACCTCGCCCAGACGGTGCGTTCTGCCTGCGAAGTACAGGATGCGCTCGGTCACCGTGGTCTTGCCGGCGTCGATGTGCGCCGTGAGACCGACGTTCCGAACCCTGCTGATGTCGACGGTGCGGGCCCGGAGAGAGGGCCAGATGCACGAACTCCGGAGCGCTCGCCCCGGGGGTTCTGTGCTTGTGGCAGGTCTGAACCTGGTTACTTGAGCATCACCAGACGCGCCCGTGAGGTCACCCCGGCCGCATGGCAGCGGCCCCGTTCTTCGTTGCGGCGGTGCCGGCATCGCTCGGGTGCCAACCGTCTGTGCGAAACGGTGTTCGTGTTGACTTCCGTGCATGCTCCTGTCAGTATGCCGTGGCTCTCACGAACGTGTGAAGGTGATTCGGAACGTCGTCCTCGACGACGAACTCGCAATGGGAGGTCAGGAGATGCGCAACACGACAAGCGTTGCCGCCCGCCTTGTGCTAGGACTCATCCTCTTCGCGCTCTGCGCCGCTCCGGCGTTCGCGGACGACGCCGCTCCCGACGCG